>DATICR010000059.1:0-2353 GCA_035456745.1 Ignavibacteriaceae bacterium | reverse complement strand
AGATGCCGTTATAGATACAATTAAAAAATCAAGGGATGTGGAGACTGCTAAACATAATTTGATTCGTAGGTTTAAGCTGAGTGAAATTCAGGCAAAAGCAATACTGGATATGCGGCTGCAGCGGTTGACCGGTCTGGAAAGAAAGAAAATAGAAGATGAATATAAGGAAACAATAAAACTGATTGAAAGATTAAAAGGAATATTAACCAGCGAAGAAAAAAGATATTCAATTATCCGGGATGAGCTGCTGGAGATTAAAGAAAAATATGGAGATGCCCGCAGAACAGAAATTGTTTATAATTATGAGGAATTTTCTTTGGAGGACACCATTGCTGAAGAGGATGTCGTCGTTACAATAAGCCACCGTGGATTTATTAAGAGATTTCCGGTCAGCGGTTACCGCAAACAGGGACGTGGAGGGAAAGGTGTCACAGGAGCGGGTACAAAAGATGATGATTTCATCGAACATATGTTTATAGCTTCAACACACCATTATATTCTTTTCTTTACAGATAAAGGAAAATGTTATTGGCTTAAAGTATTTGAAATACCTGATAGCGGACGTGCTTCACGCGGCAGGTCAATCCTTAATCTTATAGAAAAGGAAACAGAAGAAAATATAACTGCATTTGTTACGGTAAAAGATTTTGATGATAGTCATTATCTGATGATGGCAACAGAACAGGGAACAATAAAGAAAACAGTTCTTTCAGCTTATGGTAATGTCAGAAAAGGTGGAATCAATGCAATAAACCTTGTTAAGAATGATAAACTGATTTCGGTTAAAATGACAGATGGTAATAATGACATAGTTCTGGGAACAAGATATGGATTTGCTATTCGGTTTATTGAAAAAGATGTCCGTGATATGGGAAGAGTTGCAACCGGAGTCAGAGGTGTCAGACTTTCTAAAGGAGATAAAGTTGTCGGACTCCTTGTTATCAAAAGAAACGATAATATTCTTGTTGTAACTGAAAGGGGTTATGGAAAGAGATCGGATATAAATGATTATAGACTGACACATCGTGGCGGAAAAGGAGTCATCACCGTAAAGACAAGTGAAAAGGTCGGTAAGATGATTGCAATGATGGAAGTTGTTGATGGTGATGAATTGGTAATAATATCTTCGCACGGCATGGTTATCAGACAGAGCGTTAAGGATATTAGAGTTATGGGAAGAAATACCCAGGGAGTCAGAGTAATCCGACTTAATGAAGGTGATACCATAGCAGATATAGCAAAGGTGATCCCTGAAGATGAAGAAAATGTTCCTATCGCTGTAGAATAATATATTTTATTCATTTAGTTAAGGACAGAATTAAAGCTGCTCTTTCTTATTATGGAAACCCAAACTTGTCCAAAATAAAGTATATAAGTTGGAAGAATTGATAAGCATCCTGCAGGGATCAGCGTAAATCATAAACCTGTTATAGATGAGAGTGGCCAAATAATTGACCCTTTTCTCATTATAACCGTCATAAATATCTGCGTTTATCTGTGTAAGAACTATTGAATAATAGCTCTGAATATATAATTGATTATGGGGGGATTAAAAATGAATGACGAAAATACTTCTCATTTTTACTCTAAATACATTTTTTTTTAGTGCTCCAAAAATAATTTGGATAGCAATGTGGAAACTAAAGAAGAAAATTTTATACCTTCAATTTATAACTACTGCGACCGGTGGTGTGAGCGTTGTGAATATACCGGACGCTGCAGGTTATTTTCAATGGAGAATGAGAAGAAAGAAAATGGCGGGTATCCTGATCTGGATAATATTGATGAGGTCATGAAGGATGTTAAAAAATCTTTTGCAGAAACTTTCAGGATGATTGAAGAATATGCCGCAAAGTTCAAAATAGATCTCTCTTCTATGGAAGAGATCCCGGAAAGACAATCGGTTCAAACACCCCTCTCTTTTCTTGCCGCAAAATATTTTCAGGATGCGTCGGAATACTTGAAAAAACTCAGGGAGGAAATTAAAACCCGAAGTATTGAGAACGCAGCATTGTCTGCTTTAATTCCTGTCAATCCCGGAATGAATGAAATGCTTGGAATTCTGGAATGCTTTGAAATAATTCAGTGGTATCATACAATGATTCCCGTTAAAATAGAGAGAGCAAATTCATCATCAGCAGATATAAATGCCGATGATAAGGAAGGAACTGAATTTGCTAAATACGATATGAACGGAAGTGCTCAGGTTGCTTATAAATCCATTTTGAAATCTATGACTGCACTCGGAATGGTTCATGGTTGGACTGAGCAACTTAAAGAAGAGTCAATGAACTTGATAATCGATGCGGGAAGAATTAAAAATTCGATTGAAAAGGATTTTCCGGAGGCATTA
>DATICR010000058.1:0-5187 GCA_035456745.1 Ignavibacteriaceae bacterium | reverse complement strand
GCACAACTGCGACATCGGTACCGCGAGGATTGAATTGAGCAAGCCTGTCGGTTTGTATGAACAGAGGATCGAGTATATATTCCTCGAGAGAAACAAGTGCCGGATTGAACCGCTCAATATGACCAACCTGTAAATTCAGGTTCCTGTCAGCAGCCAGTTTCACTAACTCTTCCGCCTGCGGTATTGTCGCGGTAATAGGTTTCTCAATAAAAACGTGTTTACCTTTCTGCAGACACTCTTTGGCTATTTCATAATGTGCACTTGTAGTTGCTGCAATAGAAACAGCGTCCACCTTTTCAAGCAGATCTTCCTGTTTCTCAAAAATTTCCGTACCAAATTCTTCACTGATAGTTTTTGATTTTAATTCATTTATATCATAAATCCCCACAAGGGAACAATTTGATATACCGATAAGCATTTTTGCGTGCAGCCTGCCGAGATGGCCTGCACCGATTATTCCTATTTTTAATTTTTCCATTATCTGCCGTTATTGTTTACTGAAAATTTTAGCATATCCGATTATGTGGTCGTACCCACCAAGATCAGGATCGTTATAATACAAAAATACATAATAATAATTTGCTGTATCCCAGCTATTACCTTCAAAATAATACCAGTCGATATCTTTAATGGATTTGCCGGAGATATTCCCTGTTACATACTGGTAATCGTAAATGCCCCGTTTAAGCAGGACAGAAATTGAATAGATGTTATTCTGCAGAGTCATTTTATATTCCGGCAGCACCTGCCAATTGTTAAATGCCCCCACAAGAAAAACATCATTGAATAAATTATCGGGGGGTTTAATTGAGAAATTAACATTCAGATATGTTGCATAATCATTCTGATAGTTTAAAAGAATTTCTCCTCCATTTAAGTCAGGATTCCCTTCTTTAAAGAAACGTGAATATTCCAGTCCATCAAATTGAGCTTTAACAGTGTTCCCGGTAAATTTATTATAATTTCGTATATCCGTCTGCCTGTATTCATTACCGGGTTGAATATCCCTGACAGTAAATGTGAATTTTCTATTGCCGTCCCAATAGAACTGCCTGACATTAGTGTTAAGATTTTTGTCGACAATATAGGGATAACCGGTTTTCTGGTTTTCGATCACCTCCATATGATCAACAAATGAAGGAAAGAACTTGTCAGGAAGATTAAACTCCGCGGTAACATTAAAAGCATATGATAATTCTGTGGGGAAGTAAGTTTTATCCTCCAGTTTTTCTTTTTTCAGCGTAACGTGCATTCCCAGTTCATCATTTACCACTATAAATTTCCCTTTCCCGTATACAATAGAAGTATCATAAGCATCAGTAATGAAATACATCCATTTTCCGGAGAAAGGAAAAGAGATCAAACCTTTATTATCGGGGAACTGGTTCCTGAAATGATAATGAGCATTTTTCAAAGTAACCGGAAGGACGGAATAATCAGGGTTTGTATAAATATTATGACCATTATTAGCAAGAAAAAGGTTGGATGTCGGTATCCAGTTTTTATCGCAGAATTTAAAAACAACACCTAACTGTGGTACCTGATCACTTTGAAGATCAAAATCTATTGTCAGTTTTTCTGTTGTTAATACAGGTAAAGCAGTTTCGTCATCTCCCGGATAGGCTCTGAGTGACAATAACTTAATATTTTCCTGGGCATTTACCGGGGTAAGAAGGATGATAAGCAAGAAAGATACTATTTTATTCAAAATTCCCTTATATATTAAAGATTTCCACGCACTTTATAGATTGGTGGGGTATAAAAATTCTAACCTGTTCGTTTTCTCTTGTAGTTTCAAGAAGAAGACCGTCGTCGTATGATTTTGCCAGCTTCCCGGTCTTGAATACAATTTCATATACCGGCGTATCAGAATTTGGATCTGTAGTCAGACCATAATTTTCAAACAATGTGATATGTAAAGTCTTACCTTCGAATTTATTCCATTCCATTTTCATCTGATTTTTCCTCATTTAGTAACACATTTATTTTTTGCAAAAAAGCGTCTACATCATCACAAGGATAATACTTTTTTATAAACTGCGAGGCAAGAGTGACTTCTCCCGCATTGACATAATTTGCATATACAGATGCAATTGCAGATTTAACCTGACTGATCGAATTACAATTAGATTCTCCGGATTCAAAAAAAGAATCGAGATAACTGATTATATCATCATTTTCATTTATATAAAGATCATAGATATCGTCATTTATCAGGTACACCTGGCCGCTGTCATATTTCCAGCAATTAATCGGAATGAATAAATCGCTTTTACCATCATAAAATTCTTCAAAATCCTTATTGCCGGTTATAATTATTTCACCGCCTTCTTCATCGGAGAGCATATTATAAGGTTCGGTAATACCACTTGCAATTGAATCGACAAGTGAAAATTCATCTATAGTATTAAAAATATATATAGTATAAGACGGAAGATTCTGCATGTTGGTTGAATCTATGACTATATATTCATTTATGCTGTCACCATCAAGATCAGTGGCATAATCGTGAGGGTTGCTGAAGTTCATTTCAAAAACATCATTCCCCTCTTTATCTTTTACTGTAAGAGTGGAATTCTGAATCTGAGCAGAGAATGAATCAAAAGAATATAATTGCTGAGATAGACTAATGAATGAAAAGGAAAAGATAAACAGGATAAGAAAAAGTAGTTTGTTCATATAAGGAAAATTTATAAAATATTTTGCCAATTTTATATAGTATATAAGTACTAAATACTTACCCTGTTAAGAATATATTCCGTCTTCTGATTTCCTATACTTATAAATTTTTTAATTCATTAGTCAGTTTAGTCATAGCCTCTTTGGCATCACCAAAATACATAAGCGCATTAGGATAAAAGAACAGTTCATTATCTATACCGGCATATCCTACATTTAATGAGCGTTTATTTATAATGACTGTCTTCGCATAGTCAACATTCAAAATGGGCATTCCATAAATCGGGCTATTCTTATCGTGACGGGCTGCAGGATTAACAACATCATTTGCACCGATTACAATTACGACATCTGTATTTGAAAAATCATCGTTTATGTCTTCCATTGCAAAAAGCTTTTCATAAGGTACCTGGGCCTCAGCAAGGAGAACATTCATATGTCCGGGCATTCTTCCGGCGACAGGATGAATTGCAAACCGAACATTCACACCTTTTTTCTCCAGGACATTCATTAAATCACGAACCGCGTGCTGGGCCTGTGCAACGGCCATGCCATATCCCGGTACAATGATTACACTGCTTACAGAATCAAGCAACATTGCCAGCTCTTCGGCATCGATCGATTTTACCTCTCCCTTGTAGGTTGTCGCTACTGCAGCAGGACCACCCGAACCGGCTGAAGCCCATCCGCCAAGCAGTACGTTCATCAGCGATCTGTTCATTGCCCGGCACATTATCAAAGTAAGGATAATTCCTGATGCACCAACAAGTGCTCCTGCAATAATGAGTTCGTTATTGCCAAGAACAAATCCTGTTGTGGAGCCTGCAATCCCCGAATAAGAATTCAGTAATGAAATTGCAACAGGCATATCAGCTCCTCCAATGGGAAGCACCAGCAATACTCCAAGAACCAAAGAAACGATTGTAATTAGTATAACCAGGGAAATTAATCCCGGATTTATAAGCACATATGTCCCGCCGGCAAGTACCGCTATAAGCAGAATCAGATTTATGGGATGCTGTAAAGGATATTTAACAACTTTTCCTGTGACAAGACCCTGCAGCTTTCCGAATGCAATCATTGAACCTGTAAATGTAACCCCGCCTATCAAAAGACTTAAGATAATTGCAATTCCCTGATCTACAGGAAGATTAAAAGGTAATCCCCTGTCAACAGGATAATTGGGATTAATTCTATAATATTCACCAAGAGCAACAAGTGTTGAAGCGCCGCCGCCGAATCCATTCAGCATACCGACCATCTGCGGCATTCCGGTCATCGGCACTTTTAATGCAAGTATTGTCCCGGCCAATGAACCGATTATGATACCGATTATTATCCATTCATAAGTTAATACCTGCTGATCGAATAATGTAATCACTATTGCAAGCAGCATACCTATAGATGCATTGAGATTTCCCCTGCGGGCTGTCTTTGGTGAGCTGAGATCTTTTATACCGAAAATAAAAAAGATGGAGGATATTAAATAAGTTACTTCAATTACTATTCTCATTTCTCATCCTCACTTTTTCTTTTTAAACATTTTGAGCATTCTGTCGGTTACCAGAAATCCACCTACAACATTTATCATAGCAAAGATTACGGCGACAAGACCGAATATTGTGCTGATAGTAAATTCCTGGAGTCCGGCACTGAGTAATGCCCCGACAATAGTTATGCCTGAAATAGCATTTGAGCCGGACATAAGCGGGGTATGCAATGTAGGAGGCACTTTTGTGATTAATTCAAAACCCACAAAAATTGCCAGTACAAAAACATATATATGCATTAGAATGGTTATATTCTCCATTAACATTTTCCTTCTTTATGTTGCTGCCATTTGTGCAGTTTCATATAATGAAATCTATTTGATTAATTCTTTAACACGCTGATTTACTACTTCTTTTTTATATGTAATGAGACTACCTTTTACAATTTCATCATCGAGCTTCAATTCAACCTTCCCATCTTTTCCTATATAGGTAATTAAGCTTAAGAGATTTCTGGAATACATCTCACTTGAATGATTGGGAACCAGACTTGGTAAATTCGGTTCACCGATTATTGTTACTCCATATTTTTTTATTGTCTTCCCTTTCTCACTAACCTCACAATTTCCTCCAAACTCAACAGCCATATCAAGTACAACACTGCCCGGTCTCATATTTTTCACCATTTCTTCAGTGACAAGAACGGGAGCTTTTTTACCGGGGACAAGTGCTGTTGTAATAACAATGTCGGCTTCAGTTATATGTTTGAAAATTAAGTCCTTCTGTTTCTGAAGAAATTCCTGAGAAACTTCTTTTGCATATCCGCCGATATCCTGCAAATTTTCATCAGTCTCAACCTCTATGAATTTTCCGCCAAGTGACTGAACCTCTTGTTTTACTGCAGGTCTGATGTCTGAAACTTCTACAACAGCACCGAGTCTTTTGGCAGTACCAAGAGCCTGCAAACCGGCAACGCCTGCTCCCATTATAACTACTTTGGCGGGAGAGATTGTTCCTG
>DATICR010000057.1:0-4247 GCA_035456745.1 Ignavibacteriaceae bacterium | reverse complement strand
GGGAGTTTAAAATCAACCAGTACATTTGTTTCTCTAAGTGTAGTAACAACCATAAAAAACATCAATAACATAAAAACAATATCAGGCATTGATGTTGTCGGTATCTCTTGTTTTGTACTGGCTCTTCTTTTTTCAAATTTCATTTAAAACCTTATTCTTTTATTTTTTAATAGATTCAGGTTCCGCAAGTGAAATGATAATAGGAATTTTGTTTTTAACAATATCCTGGTCTTCAGGGATAAGGTCATCGAACTTTTTCCCATATTGCTGATTGGAGTATTCGTTTCTAACCTCGAAATATGCCTGTTTTATCTGATCCAGAGATTGAATATAAGTATTATAATTTGTTTGTCTATCGGTTTTCACAGAAACAATAAGTTTCTTATTGTCCGGGAGTTCAATCTTAGAAATTATTCGTGGTTTTAAATTATTCTTGACCTGAAATATGGGTGTTGGAGTACCGTCCACCAAAACATCACCGTTGGCGTTTATTAAAATTGCGGCCATCCTGTTCTTATCGACTTTTACGTTTTCAATCTTATCTGGCGGAACATATTCAGGCAGTGTGAGACCGATACCTGTATCGACATCAATTACTGTTGAAACCAGAAAGAATAATAACAATAAAAATGCCAGATCGGCCTGGGATGCAGTAGGAATATCTGCTGATCTCAAACCTCTTCTTTTCATTAAAGCCATCGCATTTCCTCACTAAAAAATTTTATTTCTTCTTCAGCTGAAGTTCATATAATGCATCAATTAATTCGACAGAGCTTTCTTCCATTTCTGATACCAATCTATCTATTTTAGCAACGAAATAATTATAGAACACCTGTAAAATCATTGCGACGACTAATCCAAACAAAGTAGTCAACAATGCTATAGCAATACCATTAGCTACAATAGAAGGAGAAATCTGAGCTGCTTCTTTAATAGCGTCAAAAGCTACAATCATACCCTGTACAGTTCCAGTGAATCCAAGCATTGGAGCAAGGGTAATAAAAAGTGAAATCCAGATTAGGCCTTTTTCAAGGAATCCCATTTCAATCCCTCCGTAAGTGACAATTGCTTTTTCGGCAGAGTCAACTCCTTCATCAACTCTTAAAAGACCTGCATAAAAAATGGAAGCAACCGGACCACGTGTATTAATACAAATATCTTTTGCTGCTTCAACTCCACCTGTCTGCAAAGCAGCTTTTACCTTAGAGGCAAATTCTTTCGAATTTATGCTGGCTCTGCTTAATGTCCATAATCTTTCAAAACAAAGCGCCAGACCAATGATTAAACATGCTAAAATCGGGTGCATGAAAATACCACCATCAACGTATTTTGTTGTTAACCAATTTAAAGCACCTTGATCCTGATTAGTCTGTGCAATCACGTTAGTTATTGCTGAGATAATCCCAAATACTTCCATAAAAAGTAACCTCCTAATAAATTTAAAAATGATCTTAAGGAGAGAAAGGCTCCAATTAAATTCTTAAAAAAGACCTTGTTACATTAACTATTTCAAAAAACAAAGTCAATAAATATTTAGATTGTTAATTTAAGTAAAAATATATATTAAAGTGTATTCAAAAAATTAAACCTTATGTATAATCGTATAATATTTCCTGAAATAAAATAGAAATGGTTGAAAATACTATAGGCCAAATCACCAATTTCTTCGGTTTTTACCCATTCCGAATAGTCCGTGCTATGCATCCATTCTCTGTTTGCCGGGGTATCTATAATGAAAGGTGCAATGGCATTTGCGCTCAGTTTTATTGATTTTCCTTCTAAAGCGAGGGTTTTTACAAGGTGGATTAATCCGCTCTTTGAGGTCCCGTATGATGCTTTTTCTTTTTCGGGACTAATACCCGTTTCTGCAGCAGTAAAACAAATTGAACCTCCACCTGACTTTTCAACCAGTCTGGAAAAATGTTTGGCAATAAAGAAATTCGATTTAAGATTAATATTCATCATTCTGTCCCATTCTTGTTCTTCCGTATCCTGAATTGTTTTACCGCCGGCAAATCCTCCAACTGTACTATATAAAAAGAACAGGGTTTCATTGGAAGGTTTAATTGCTTCGATAACATCTTTTACATTTTTCTCAATAGATAAATCCCCGGTACTTATCTTTTCAATTTTTTCCATTCTCTCCAGCGTTTGTTTTTCCATTTCAAAATCAAAAAGATATATCTTATCATAATCTTTGTTGAGCATTGTTTTCGTAATGCCTTTCCCCAATGCTCCGTTAGCACCAAAAATTAATAATTCTTTTTTCATACCTTACCCTGAGTAAATTACTTTTAATTAATTATAATTCTAATCGGGTTGTCACACCGTGTAATTTATTGTACTGTAATTTATAGAATGCGACAAAATTAGGAGCAAGTTTTTTAAGGGTTGCAAAAATCTTTAACCATAATTTGTTAGTTACAATATCTTCCGAACCATAGAAAATAACTTTTTCTGTTATGTTATTGGTTTTAAGAAGATGAGGAATGTCCACGTATTCCATATAGCCTGTTTCAATTGTAATTCCGGATAAACCGTGAGCAAGGTTATCTATTTTTTTGAAAAAAATTCCGTATGGCGAATCAGTGGTTTGAATTGAAACCAATATATTTTTTTCATAAATAATATTGCCTCTGATGATACAGTGTACTACATAAGGGGGAATATTATTAAGATCCTTTGTAAAAAATAAGGCTGTTCCATTAATGTTATTTCCCAACCTGTATATTTGTTCATAACTTTCTTTAAAAACATCAAAAGGTAACGGCCTGAACGATCGGTACATAGCTTTGTGCCCTGATGACCAGAGCTGTATTACGAAGAATGGAATAAGTGCAACCAAAATTGACCAGTAACCTCCGTGAGGCACTTTATTCATCACAGCGACCAGATAAAGTAAATCCACTATGAAAACTAGGCAGGCGATACCCATTTTTACTTTATTGCTCTCGATTTTAAATATCCATATCATGAACATAGCACTTATAGTCATCGTTGCCGTTACTGCCAGACCATAAGCTGCAGCGAGATTATCTGATTTCTGGAAAAAGAAAATCATAAAAAGAACCGCTATTAAAAGCACCCAGTTAACAACTCCAATATAAATTTGCGATTTTAAATGAGTTGATGTGTATTTTACTTTCATTAGTGGAAATATTCTTGTGGTTATTCCCTGATATACCAGACTCATAACCGCACTTATCATTGCCTGGGATGCGATAATTGTTGCGAGTAGTGTCAGGATAAGAAATGGAACATAAAATATCTCGGAAATTGATTTAATCATTCCAAATAAAACAAACTTTGAATCTGGCGATGAAAGAAGATATGCACCCTGTCCGAAATAGTTTATTACAAGTGCAACAAAGACAAAATACCATGCATGCCTGATTGGCCGGCTTCCGAGATGGCCCATGTCAGCATATAATGCCTCACCACCTGTGGCACATAGTATGACTTCACTAAGAACAAAGAAACCTGTCCAACCATTGTGCAGCATAAATTCAACAGCATAATGAGGACTTGCTGCTGCAAGTACTCCCGGCATATGATAAAGGGAATAAATCCCGGATAAAAAAAGTGCTGTAAACCATGCTATCATGATCGGTCCGAAAGAAGCCGATACTTTGTCTGTGCCTCTTGACTGAAAGGTAAAAAGCAAGATTGTAATAATACAGGTAATTATTATTATTGTAGATATATTGATGTTCCCAACAACTGGTATGAGCTGCAGTCCCTCTACTGCAGATAATATACTTATCGCTGGTGTAATTGCCCCGTCACCCATAAGAAGAGAAACACCGACAAACCCGAGAAATGAAGCAAATGCAGCACGTCTTCCGGTTTTTACATTTTTTGCGAGAATTTCTTTAAGTACAACAATCCCTCCTTCACCTTTAATACTGAGGCTCATTGCAAGCCAGGCGTATTCAACAGTGACAAGTATAATTAGCGTCCAGAAAACAAGCGATAATACCCCCATCAAGTTCTGGTATGTTGGTCTTGTAAGTGTAAATATTACTGTTAAAGTATAAATAGGACTTGTACCGATATCTCCAAAGACCAGTCCCATTGCCTTTGAAATGTCTTTAAATGAGGAGAATTTAAACTTTTTTTCAGCCATCAATAAGGATTCAGCGGATATTCGCAAATTTTAAGTGTAAAGATAAGTCTAAATAATTAATATTTTACATTTTTTTTAATTATAATTCACGACCCTTTCAGTTTTGAGAATCCAATCAATA
>DATICR010000056.1:0-3988 GCA_035456745.1 Ignavibacteriaceae bacterium | reverse complement strand
AACTTCAGCTTGTTTCAGCTGCTTTGTATTCACTCAGTCACGGTTCCAATGATGCCCAAAAGACGATCGGTATAATTGCAGTGGTCCTATTCACTAATGGGGTTTTGGGCCGTACTTTCTATATTCCGTTCTGGGTAGAAATTATGAGTTATTCGGTAATTGCCCTCGGAACACTCGTTGGCGGTTGGAAAGTTATACGCACCCTCGGAATGAGGGTTACAAAACTGACTCCCTTCGGAGGATTCAGTGCCGAAACAGCTTCGGGTCTTACAATCTCTCTGGCTTCCATCTGGGGGATTCCGGTTAGTACAACCCATACCATTACAGGCGCTATTATTGGTGTCGGTTCTATAAAAGGTTTTTCTGCAGTGAGATGGGGTGTTGCAAGAAATATTCTTTGGGCCTGGGTATTGACAATTCCACTTTCAGCAATATTTGCTATGATAACTTATTATCTCTCTGTACTCATAGCAAATTAGTCTGAGTCTCCCGGTCTCTGAATCTCAACGTCTCTAAGTCTCAAAGTTCCCCATTCCCTGTTTTCTTCAGTCCCGGGTTTCACTCATAAGAATTCTTTTTACTTCCTCTTGTCCTGCTGACAATTTTTTCTGCCTCCTTTCGCACACCGTAAGTAGAACCAGAGATTGAGAAATGTAGCTCTGCAAAAGGATTTTTCCGACGCCCGACTTCAGTTTTTTAATTGCAGCGATGTGTTTTGCAATTGTGAGATAATCCCCTCTCTCAACGGGTCCAGAAAGTGAATTTTCCACTCCTGAATTTTTAATATTGGATAATGTGGCAGATATAATCGGCTTAAATAATTCGTATTGACCCATGCTGCTCAATCCGGCACTGGCGAGCAGCTTTTCAGAGGAGAAGAAATTTGCATTCAGAAAATTTGCAGCAAATACCCCCGCCAGATGATAATAAACCTTATTTTCTATACTCAATTTAATTCCTTTTAATCCTAAAATACGTGCAAGTGAAAAAAGGAATTTTTCAGCAGTAAGACTGCCTGTTTCTATTGCTGTAAATGAATTTCTGATATCGACTTTCTTAATAGAAGGGAATGTCTGCATTATATGAAAAGAAGAGGTTATTCCGCCTTTTTCTGCAAGAGTTTTCAATGCACTGCTGTTTTCGGAACCGGATGTATGAACGAACAGACATTCCTTAAACTGAAGATTTGAATAAGATAATTCTTCAGCAACAGAATTTATAGCGTTATCAGGAACAGTAATAAAAAATATCCTGAAAGACTTCGGAATTTTTGATATAGTATCAGAACAGAATCTTATATGATATTTTTTCGCAAATGATTGTGCTGATTTTATGTCCCTGCTGACCAACCCCTTTACGGAATAGTTCTTTTCAATGAGAAGCGGCAAAAGTGTATGAGCGACCTTTCCAGCACCAATAAAAATTATTTCGGATTTTTTTGTGAACAATCAATCACCGTATATGACAGCAGAAAGATAACCAACAACTTCATGTTTATCCCCTGTTGTATCACCGGAGTCGCACCTGTATAAAACCTTTGATTTGTTGTATTTCAGTTTATCGGCAGATTTCATCATGGTTATAATTGTACCCGCACCGCATGCTTCACATCTTCCTTTTTCAAAATCTTCCTGAAGTCCTGTATAATTGAAATTGTTTATGTCCCTTTCGATGATGGAATCCATTTGTGAAGCAACTTCCCCGGAATAATAATGAGATAAATCTGAACTGGAAACCACAACCGTATTTTCATCTGCTGCCTCAGCTATTTTAACGGCTAATTCATCAATATATAATTTTCCCTGATCACCCATTACAACAGGTACTATTTCGAAATCATCCAGAACCATTTGAAGGAAAGGAAGCTGGACCTCAATTGCATGTTCCTGTCCGTGTCCTTCCCTACCCTTAAATATTGTTTTACTATTATTTGTAAGTACATTTGAAATTTTTTTGTTAACCGGAATTATCCCCAGAGGAGTCTGATATGCATCTCCTTCATAAACAGAAATTCCCGGAAAATATTCCCGGTGACTGGGTGATAAAACAATTACAGTTTTAACTTTATTTTTGTTAAGAAGATTAAAACCGTAGGCTGCAGTTTTACCGGAGTAAGTATATCCAGCATGAGGTACAACAATGCCGAAAAGTTTTTCGGGAATTTTCTCTCCTGCCGTAATCTGCAGCAATAATCCAACTTCATCTTTTAATTTTGAAGAATCTGCGGGATAAAAATATCCTGCTACTGCCGGTTTTCTAACCTGAGACATAGGATTTTTTCCTTTCTCCTTCCTCAGAAAATATATCAGCAGTGAAGACATCAATGCTTAATTTTTCTTTTTGCCACAGGAAAGTTTCAAAGCCTGCTTTTTCACAAATGGCAGAAAGAAATTGATCGAGATTAAATTTATTTTCAGTGGCAACCTGTGGAAGAAGTAATCCCCTCCTGCCGCGATGATTTAAAATTAGTCCGTGTTTTCCCAGTTCAATTTCATCAAAGGCATTTATTCTTCTTGGTTCTGAGAGAACTGAAATTTCTATTTCTATCCGGTTCAATTCTTCTCTGAAAAGGGGCAGGAACCGGGGGTCCCGGAAAGCTGCCTGTTTGGCAGCGTCACAAATAGTTTCAAAAAGATTTGTCTCAGCAAATATATAACCGATACAGCCTCTGAGATCCCCGTTGATAGTTAATGTTACAAAAGCTCCTGCTTTAACTTTCAGAGACGGAAATTTTTCAAAATCAACTGATGGCTCTTCGGCTTCCCCAAAAACAGCTTTTATAGAATCACGGGCTGCTTTTAATAAAATCATTTTCTCAACATCAGTTAATTCCATTTCTTCTATTCTCTTTTCCTAACCCAGGGAATAAACTTCTAACTCAATTTTATCCCTGATTAAAAACAGGAGATCATCTTTCACAAAGAAAGAATCCGGAATGTAAGATGTAATCCCCCGGTTTAACAACACTTCTAAAATAATCTTTCCTGAATTAATATCAATAATATTGAAATTATTTTTAAATTTCCCCTCATCTTCGATAGTATGATAACTCAGAAACAGAACACCCTCTTTTTCTGCATATTCAATTGATCCGGATATAATTTCGTTCTTTTTTTTATCATTTATCAATTCTTCCGTTCTGGCGGAAATTCTGGCAGGAACATATATCTCAGGGAAAAAATAACCTTTGAATTTTTCATACTGATCGGAAAGTAATTTCTCCCTGAGCCTGTTAATTTCTTTAATATCTTCGCCATATTCTTTAACAATATTGCCAGTTGATGCATTAAGTGAGAAGAAATCGCGTGAATCAAAATTTTGTCTGAATGCAAATACATGCTCACCGGCAAGAAAAAGAAACACAAGATCTTCCCTGTTCCAGAGGATATCCTTTGCATCCAGTGAGTATGCAGTAATTCCAAAATGTCCGGGCATATCGGGTTTAATGAACCTGTGAAAAAATATTATGTCATTTTCAAAAGCCTCTATCCCTACCCAGAACTTTTCATCAAGCTGAAATTCACTTAATATTTTTTTGCCTGTCCCGATATTTATTACGCTGAAAAAAACCTGCTTATTTCCGTCATCTCTTTCTTCAATTAAAAGCTTATCTGCCGATGGGAGAAGTCTCCATATAGTTCGATTATTGGTGAAAGAATATTTTTTCTTAACCTTCATTTTGTAAATCTTAAATTATCCACTTAAGCGAGAAGACACGAAGGATATTTTATTATATAGATAAAACCAGGCTGCCTGCCTACCAGAATTGATAGGTCACGGTCACAGTTTTCTTCATAAACAAGATTGAGAACATTTTTCATTTTGCTAATTGCTTTCTGATTTCTGCTTTGCCTATTGCATACTGCCCTTTTGCATACTGTATTGTTTAATTATTTACCTCCTCAAATTGGGCGGTAAAGTGTCTTAGCATGGGTGCTTCGTACGTAATTTTATATCCTTTGAGTGTACTTCTTTTATTGAAAACTTC
>DATICR010000055.1:0-2621 GCA_035456745.1 Ignavibacteriaceae bacterium | reverse complement strand
ATAAATACTGCATTCGGCTGTGAGGGCGCTCCTCCGTGCTCTAATGTCTTTACTTCGGCTACCGTATTGGTTATCATTACATCTAGTAATGCTGTCCATCCTTCCGGTAATGCCGGTGCTGTTACTCCATCAAAGCTTTCGGTGAAATTAGTTAATGACGCAGGCTGATCGGGTTCCATTTTTACCAGCATAACAGTCGCATTGACACCATCATAATTTGAATAACCGGAAATTATATAACCTCCGTCAGAAGTTAGTCTTATTGAAAGAGGGATGTCATCCAGGTTAGAGGGAGTAACAATAGTTTCCCAAAGAAAATCACAATTATCATTAATTTTTATTACCCAGACGTCATCAAGAGTTTGCTGAGAAAAATTAATTCCGACAGCTGCATAATTTCCATCTGAAGTTTTATCAATTGAGAATAAAGCTCCAGGTCCAAGTGTATTATTTGATACAATATTTCCATTGTCATCGGTTCTAACCAACCAGGCGCGATATCCCGAAGACCAATAGGGCTCTCTCTCACCGACTATTATATATCCTCCATCAGTAGTCTGCTGAACGCTTCTGAAAATATCGACCTGACTTCCGCCAAAATTTCTCGTCCAAAGTGTATCGCCATTGGCATCAAACTTAACAAGCCAGCCATCTTGTGATGTGGTATCACCATAGGTAATATGAATATCACCTGCCGCAATAAAGCCTCCGTCAGAAGTCGGCTCTATAGCATTGAGTCTTTGCCAGTAATCACCACCGTAATTCTTATTCCAGATTTGGTTCCCGCTGCTATTTACCTTAACAATCCATCCCTGGTGAGAAATAGATGAACTGTAAGCTGCCGTTCCAACCACTATAAAGTTTCCATCAGCTAATTGATGAACATCGTAAAAATAATCCCAGTCAGTAGTACCATTTCCTGTAGGATGAAATCCGTGACTCCAGGTTTGGTTACCATTTGCATCGGTTTTCAAAAGCCACCCTTCACCGGCGTTTTCAAAAGCTGTTGACATTCCGCAAAGAATATACCCGCCATCCATAGTTTGTTTTACGCAATAGGCTTCATCGATATAAGTATCGCCAAATGTTTTAGTCCACAGTGTGTCACCGTTTGCGTCCGTTTTTATAAGCCATGCATCCATATCCAATGAACCATGATCCATTCTTCCTATCGCAATGTATCCGCCATCCGAAGTTTGCTCCGCATAATATCCCCATTCCATTCCGGATCCACCGAAACCTTGTATCCAATCGACGTCCGGCGGAGTTTGTGCAATTATTAATGCTGTACAGGCCAACAGAAAAAACATAGTTACCAATTTTTTCATTAGAAATCTCCTTAGAGTGAGTTTTATTTATTTCAGGAATTGCAGAAGAGCGGTATATTCTGAAGTATACAGATCCTTTAACCACCCGTAGCAGGAAAATCGGCAGATTTAATTCATTTCCCGCTTTTATTTTCTCCTGACATTCATTATTTTTATCGAAAATCGTGGTAGAAAACTTCTGCCTTTAACTGTTAGATGCATAAAGGGGATAAATTTCATAAGATTGTCCGGAAAATATGGGAAATACCAGAAATTCTGCAGAGAAAGGGCTTATCAGAAATTATCAAACTATTATCTTTTTTCTTATTTCAGTCCTATTGATATTTAATAGCTGCACAAAAGAGAAAATACAAACTGAAAATAAACAGACCGTCGATGAAGCTGTTCATCAGATGGAAGCGGGCAGGTATGACAGCTCAATTGCAATTTACCGGATGCTGATAAATCAGCTAGATTCCGTTAAAGACTGTCTTACTGCTAAAATATACCGGATAGCAATTTCGGATTTATACAGACAGATGGGAAAGTTTGAGCTTGCCGGAAATCTTCTTGAAAGTATCGATACTCTCAATTGTATGAATGAAGATTCCAGACGGGAATATTATCTCATCAGGAGTAAAATTGATTTTGACACCCGCAATTATCAGCCCGCCCTCAGTAATGTAAATATAGCGCTGGAGATAAGTGAAAAAAAATTCAGCAGTAACTCTGAACAAACTGCTGAATGTTTCAGCTTAATAGGTAAATGTTATTTATCTATAAATAATTATCCCGAAGCAAAAAAATATTTTGAACTTTCTTATTCCGTTAAAAAGAATTTGAAAGCAGATAAAAAAGAATTCATTCCGGATTTTATGAACTTCGGACTTTATTATCTTGCCTTGGGTGAATATGATCAGGCACTTAAGAATTTTAATTCGGGACTGAGTTCAATGCCGGCACGAGCGGATGAAACGTATGACCTTAATAAATCCTCCCTTCTGAATGGAATTGGTATTGTTTATTATCAGCTGTCGGATTTTGAAAAAGCTTTGAAGAATATGAACGATGCCCTGAAAATCCGGGAAAGAATATTGTCGCCTTCCCATTATCTTACTGCTGATATCTATGGTAATCTTGGGATGGTGTACCTGGGATATGCTGAACCGGAAATCGCTTATGATCTTTATGAAAAGGCATTGAATACGAGGATAAAAGTTTTCGGAGAAGATAATATAACAGTGGCAAGAACTTATAATAACCTCGCCGGTGCCTGCAAGGAGCTCGATAAATATGATGAAGCCGAATCTTATT
>DATICR010000054.1:0-3641 GCA_035456745.1 Ignavibacteriaceae bacterium | reverse complement strand
TCACTTTGAAAATGATGCAGTTTTATCCGACAGGAGCAATCATTGCAGCGCCTACAACATCATTACCTGAAGAAATCGGAGGTATAAGAAACTGGGATTACAGATATGTCTGGGTAAGGGATGCAACCTTTACATTATATGCCTTTCATATAGCCGAATATACCCAGGAAGCAATAGGATTTTTTAATTTCATTCAGGAAATAACCAGGCGGCATAAGGAGGAGGAATATGATATAAATACGGTATATACCATATGGGGAGATGAAGCTCCAACAGAAGTTGAACTTAAACTGAAGGGATATAAAAATTCCTCCCCTGTCAGAATAGGGAATAATGCTACCAATCAGTTTCAGCTTGATATATACGGGACTTTAATTGATGCTCATTATTTTATGGCGAAGAACCAAAAGGACAAAATTATTCTTGATAAAGATGCGATTATGGCATTAGTAAAAAAAATTAAATTAAAGTGGAAAAATGTTGATTGCGGAATCTGGGAGATTCGCGGACATCAATATCATTATACATACAGCAAAGTAATGAGCTGGGTAGGAATTGACCGAGCTTTAAGGATGAAAGAAGACCTTGGGTTGAACAATGATGAAATTCACGAACTCAGAGTGCTCAGATCTGAAATATATAACTGGATTTGGGAAAACTGTTACGATTCTTCAAAGAAAACTCTGATGCAATATGCGGGCTCGGAAAATGTTGATGCCACCAATTTTTTGTTTGTTCTTGTTCAGTTTCTGGATAAGAAGGATGAAATGACCAGAACCATTATTGAAAACACTTATAAAAATCTTAGTAATAAAAAGGTATTTATGTACAGATACCGCGCGTATGATGGTCTAAAGGGTAAAGACGGCTCATTCATTTTGTGCATTTACTGGTACATTTCAGCACTTGCAATTATGGAAGACATTGAAAAAGCATCAGAATTTATGAAAACATTTGAAAATTATATAAATGATATTGGACTAATATCTGAACAAATTGATGCAGAATCCGGTGAATATCTTGGAAATTACCCCCAGGCATTTTCACATTTAGGTCTTGTGATGGCCACTTATTATGTTGACAGATACCAAAAAAAAGGTTAAAATTGGAACCTTTTTTCAAGCATAATCGTCATTAATTTGTCAGTTTAACGGGTAAATAGTATGGAAAAATTTAGTTTTGATTATTAATACTTGTTTTTATTTAGTTATGTAATTACCTTTACAGAGCGCATAAAAAATCCCCTAATAAGAAAGTTATATAAAATAATTTAATTTATTGATCATATGCCTAAGATAAATCTAACAAATAAACCAACTTCTGAGCAGGTGAGAATTCTGAAGGATTACCTTAGCAGAAGATCTCAACATCAAGGCCAGGGGGATATCAAATTGAGTCAGGTCGTTAAAAGATTTAAGCACAAATCTTTAATGTCTGATAAAGATAAAATGGCTCATTTCAGAAAATTATTACGCCTGGCTTCTGAGAGTGATAAAGTAAAAAAGGAACCTGAAAAAAAATAAGGAGTGAGGGGAAGGCATTCCTGAAATTCCGGAAACAAATACTTCCACTGAATAGAGAAAATTTTCTATTTATGGTATGATCTGGATTTTTTAGCTATAAATCGTAGCATCATTTTAGAATTTATCCTGATGCATATTTACAATTCTAATTATTTCAGCTAATCCTTATCTCTGGGCTGAAGGAGCTTTGCGATTAAGCCTGTCCATCCTGTTTGATGAGAAGCTCCCAATCCGGATCCGGTTTCCCCGTTAAAATATTCATAGAAAAGAATATTGTCCTTAAAGTGAATATCATTCTGAAATTTTTGATTGTAACCATAAACCGGTCTGCAGCCTTTTTCATCTTTAAGGAAAATTTTAGTTATTCTTTCGGTTAACTTTATGGATATTTCCCCGAGTGTCAAATAATTTCCTGAATGAGTTGGATACTCAACTTTAAATTCATCTCCATAGTAATGATGAAACCGTTGTAGTGACTCGATAATTAAAAAATTTGCCGGGAACCAAACCGGTCCCCGCCAGTTAGAATTTCCACCAAATAATCCTGTTTCAGCTTCCGCAGGTTCATAGTTTATCTCAAATGTGCTTCCGTCAAGGTCCATTGAATAAGGGTGATTTCCATAATATTTGGAAAGGGATCTGACTCCATATTCTGAAAGGAATTCGGTTTCATCAAGCATTCTGTATAAAAGCTTTTTCATCCGGTGGCCTCTTAATAAAGAAAGCAGTCTTCTCTCACCTTTACCCGGTTCATGCCACCTGGAAACCAAAGAAGCAAGATCTTCACGGTAATTCAAAAACCAGTCAAGTCTTTCGGAAAATTCGGGTAAAGAATTAACATTTTCCGGTTCCAATACTTCTACTGCAAACAGAGGAATTAATCCCACCAGAGAACGTATTTTTATTTGTCTATCTTCACCTTCATTTAAATGAAGTACGTCATAAAAAAATTCATCTTCTTCATTCCAGAGATCTATACCTTTCCCGGCAATGTCTGCCATTGCTCCAGCAATATAAAGAAAGTGCTGAAAGAACTTCGAAGCCATATCCTGATAAGTCGGATTATATTTAGCAAGTTCAAGTGAAATTTTCATCATATTCAGGCAATACATTGCCATCCAGCTAGTTGCATCGGCCTGTTCAATCTGCCCCCCTCCCGGAAGCTTTGAACTCCGGTCGAAGATTCCGATATTATCGAATCCCAGAAAACCACCCTGGAAAATATTTCTATTCTGTGTGTCTTTTTTATTTACCCACCAGGTAAAATTTAAAAGCAGTTTATGAAAAACTGATTCAAGAAACTGCAGGTCGCCTTTACCGTTAGCTTTCTCGTCTATTTTATATACCCGCCATGCTGCATATGCATGAACAGGGGGATTAACATCGCTGAAATTCCATTCGTAAGCGGGAAGTTCACCATTGGGATGCATATACCATTCACGTGTGAGTAGTGAAAGTTGTCTTTTTGCAAGGTCAGGATCGATCAAAGAAAATGCAATACAATGAAATGCAAGATCCCACGATGCATACCAGGGATATTCCCATTTATCGGGCATAGAAATGACATCTTCATTATTCAGATGAATCCAGTCGGAATTACGTCCATCCAGTCTTTCCGCCGGTGGTTTCGGCTGAGCAGGATCACCTTTGAGCCAGCGTGAGATATCATAATTGTAATACTGCTTGTTCCACAGCAAACCCGCAAAGGCTTGTCTCTGAATCTTCCTTTTGTCCTCATCCTTTAAATTTTTCTGAATTTCAGCATAAAATTCATCGGCCTCTTTAATTCTCTTTTCGAATATTTCATCAAAGCCGTCCAGAAAGGTATTTTGTTTCCGGGATGTAAGTCTGAGACGAAGTATTTTTCCTGATTGAGGGTCAATTGAGGTATTGATGTCAATTCCTGATTTTGTTCCGGACGATTTTTTATTGATTGCATTTTTATTCTTATTTACTATAAAATCATTTAATCCGTCTTTAACAGAAGATTTATTGATTTGATTGTTCAACCTTTGAGTATTAGTCTCATTTTCGCAAAACAGTATCTGTCCTTCTTCGTAATAGAAATAATATTTTCCAAGCTTGTTATGATTAACCTCAACCAAATTAACTGACTGC
>DATICR010000053.1:0-4493 GCA_035456745.1 Ignavibacteriaceae bacterium | reverse complement strand
TTACTATTGCAGGTGTTGTTTACGACGTAATGCAGGACATAACTTATTCCGCTGAACAGGAGAGCGGTGCTTTCGCTAATTCCGGTAAAATTAGAGTCAGTAAAAATAGTAATCTTGCACAGAGTGTATTGGTAACAGGATTTCCGTATAATATTACAGAAGATCCTGATAATGCTCTGGAAAAATTCACTGCTCTTACAAAAGCTGCAAGAGGAGTGAGGAGATTAGGCTCAGCGGCGATTGATCTCTGTTATGTTGCCCGTGGAGTTTTTGATGGATTCTGGGAAGTTTATCTCCATCCCTGGGATATATGTGCCGGTAAATTAATTCTGGAAGAGGCCGGAGGACTGGTAACAGATTTTGAGGGAAACAGCATTGATATTTATAATCATCATCTGCTGGCAACAAACGGTTATATCCATAATAAGATGATGGATATACTTGAAAAAAATTAAAATCAATGGGAACAGAAGCATTATATTATAAACCGGAATACATCTTTTCGATTTTATCACGGTAAAGTTGCTCAACTACTTTTCTTTTGATTTTAAGACTGGGGGTTATTTCCCCGGTTTCTAAAGTGAAAGGTTTTTCAAGTAAAGTGAATTTTCTAACTCTTTCATAGTTAGCCAGATTCCGTTGAATTTTGGAGAGCTCATCCTCAATCAATTTTCTGATTAATTTGTTTTCAGCCAGTTCCTCGGTTGTGGAATATGGTATTTTGTGTGAATCAGCATATTCTTTTAATGCCTCGAAATCCGGCACTATTAAAGCGCTCAGATACATCCTTCTGTCTCCTATAAGTACAAACTGATCAATGAATTTACTTGACAGAAAAAGATTTTCAATGGGGGCAGGAGCAATATATTTTCCTGCCGTTGTTTTAAAGAGGTGTTTTTTCCTGTCTGTAATTCTCAGATAACCCTGACTATCGAACTCGCCGATATCTCCGGTGTGAAGCCAGCCATCTTTAATTACGTCATCGGTTTCCTTTTTATTTTTATAATATCCAAGCATAATATTGGGTCCTTTGGCAAGAATTTCGCCATCGGAGGCAATCTTTATTTCAACTCCGGGAAATACTTTTCCTACAGTACCATATTTATAATCATCTACCATGTTAGCGGCAATAACAGGTGAGGACTCTGTTAGCCCGTATCCTTCAATAATTTTAAGTCCCACTGCTTCAAAAAATTCTCCAAGTTCAGGGGAAAGGGGAGCTCCCCCGGAGATAAGAAATCTTAACCTTCCGCCTGTCTTCTCCCTCAATTTGGAGAATACCAGTTTATCGGCAAGATGATGCTGAGCGGTCAGCCAGGGATTAAGTTTTCCATTTTTCCTGGCGGCGGCTGCCTTTTTCCCGATTTCCATTGAACGATAAAATATTTTCTGTTTTAAAGCTGATTGAGATTCAACATTCTTTATAATCTTTGAATACATTCTCTCGAATAACCTGGGAACACTCGTAATAATCGTCGGCTTTACCTCAAGAAAATTTTGTGCTACCGTTTCAATGCTTTCTGCGTAGCAAATCATTCCGCCACTCGAAAATGCAGTATAATATCCTGCCATCCTTTCAAAAATATGACAGAGAGGAAGAAAGGAAAGAAAAATATCATCTTTTGAAATAGGGAATGTTTCCAGTGCCGATTTCACATTGGAAAGTATATTTTTATGGGATAACATCACACCCTTTGGTTCACCGGTAGTACCCGAAGTGTATATAATTGTACATAAATCATTTTCATTTACATTTCGGATACACTCCTTTAAAAAATTCGGATGGCTGTGCTTATAAATTTTCCCCATCTCCTGAACATCTTTAAAAGAGTAAAGGGATTTCTCATCGGGAATCATGTCTTTTTCATTTAGAATAATAATGAATTGAAGATGCCTGAGAGATGATCGGTATTTTAAAATTTTATTCAGATGGAGTTTGTTGGATACTACTACTCCTTTTGATTCAGAATTATTAAGTATGTACTCTATAGATGATGCGGTTAGTGAAGGATACATTGGGACATCAACGGCTCCGATTGCGAGAATAGCCATATCGGAAAAAACCCATTCGGGCCTGTTCTCAGAAATGATAGCAACTTTATCTTCTTTTTTGATGCCCAACGCTTGTAATCCGCATGCAAGATTGTCGGTTTCTTCTTTTAATTGATTATACGATATCCCTTTATATTCACCGTCGACCTTACTCATCAATACGGGACGTGTGAGATTTCTTCCGTATTCTTCGGTTAAATAAGTGTAAAGTTCAGGAATAGTTTTATTAACCATCAAAATGCCATAAAAATTCTTATAAAATATGGAATAGAAAATATGACCCTCAAAAAGAATTATCAATAGATTTCTGAAAAAAGAACATTTTTTTAGAACTCTTAAATCTGCTGCGAATAACAGAAAATGACGTTTTAAATGAAAATTTTGACGGAACTTAAATCCAACCAATCTTTTTGATTTTCTTATAAGTTTATTACATTATATTTAATTGATTTATAAAATCTGGCATCAGGTTTGATTTTAAAACTTTAAATTATGATAAAAATTTTCCTGAAAAGAAAATGAAGCGGGATATTTATTGAATCGGGGAAGTATCGGAAGGATCTATATAACTCTGAAACAATATCCTATATAACACATTTTTACATCTAATAATCGGTTTGAATATGAAATTAAAGATACTGTTTTTAACTCCGATCATCCTTTTTGTTTTAATTTTTAGCCCGAATCAAAAATTATTTGCGCAGGAAGAAGAACCTATACGTTACTTCCAGATGGAGCCGTTGGATGATAGTCTTTTTATACACATTCAACAACAGCTTTTTATTGAGCCGCCTGATCCTAAAGCTGAAATAATTGTCGACCTCAGGGATCCTAACAACCAGACAATTTCTGTAAAAGGTAATTTATATCCGATTCTTGCCTTAAAACCGGAAACAAGAGCATTAATAGTAACATACCCATTTAAATTAAATCTGGAAGAAACGATAAATTATGGGAGTGTCTTTACTCGGGTACTTGAAAAAATTAAGCTCTCAAAAGTTGTAACGCCGCCAACCGGTTTTCAGATTTCATCTACTCTGGCGTATATCAATCCTTTTATTCAATTGATGGGCGGGGAGAGGTTTGGAGTTGCACTTAAGGCTGATGCAGGTTTTTCATTTGGTGTTGAAACACCTTATTCAGGACCACTGGAATCAAATATGATGGAAGCAAGTTTTCATCTCCTTGGATTTCACGCCGGAGTCTATTCAAGTGTTGATGCAATGACACAGATAAAAGGCAGGAATAACCATAACAATCTTTACGTTACTCAGGGATTTCAGCTGGGTTACGTGATACCTCTTGGAAATTTCTTCGAATTCAGTTATCTGGAGTCAGATAAAAATTTTACTCCGTCACAGATTAAAACTTTTGAAAAAGATCATGCTGTGGTGTATAATAAAGATTCATCATCCATTAAATACCGGGCTTATTTTGTCCAAGGCAGTTATATAAATTTGGAATTAAGGTACCCAATTCAGGTAATGGGCTCAACCCGCGGTAAAATCTATGGCGCAAGGTATCTCGATGAATGGCATGTTGGTTATACCGGGAGAGAACTCTCTTTAGCAGGTAGTACATTTGATTTCCGGTTTGATGCAATGTTCAATAGTCCTGTTAGAAGAAACCAGTTTGTGTTTGAGGTATTGGTGCAGAAAGTCATGGATTATTGGGGATTCAGTGCATTTGCTTTAGGTCCCTCGGGAGTATTTACTCGACTAAGTGATGGCAGCATGGGCTTTTCATCTATTTTCTTCAATATCAGGGTGAAGGTGGGCTCCTCTTTGTAATTACTGGCTCCCGGTTATTAACTGCTAATTGTTTTTAGAGTTTGAGCCTCGCTTTAAGCACCGGGGTTCCCATTAACAGGGTTCGTGCAGCTATTGCTGAAAGAATAATAATTCCTCCTATAATTGCCATTACAGATGGAACTTCTCCATAACCGATAAATACCCAGACAGGATTAAGTACAGGTTCTATAAGTGCAATTATTGATGCTTCAACCGCCTGTATTCTTCTCAAGCCGAAAGAAAATGATGCATATGCCAATCCTATCTGGAATATGCCCAAAAAAACCACCATCCATAAATTGCTGAAACTAATATTCTGGATTCCCGCCAGAAAAGGAATACAGAAAACAGACACAATAATATTCCCATAAAAAATGGAGCTCAGCTGGTATTCGGCTTTATTCTTCTTTAATCCAAGGAAGAGAGCTGCAAAAAAAACACCCGATAATAGTGCATAAATATTTCCTTCTAAATGCTGGGAAGAAATTTTACCAACAAAGAAGAGAATCATCCCTATAAATACTATAGCAACACTAATTATATTAATTTTCTCGTATCGTGAATTAGTTAAAAGAGGTTCGAAGATAAGAACATAAATTGGTGCGGTGGATTGTAAAAAAATTGCATTGGCGGCAGTCGTGTTTTTTATTG
>DATICR010000052.1:0-3705 GCA_035456745.1 Ignavibacteriaceae bacterium | reverse complement strand
AATGGAATTGAAGACATTTTCAATAGATCCATCGGCAGAAATATTGTATAATTATATGCAGAAGAATTACCCAGGGGGGATATACTATACAGTCTATGAGGCAGGATGGCAGCAGCAGAATAAATTCAGAGGAAGAATTAGAAGTCAGTAGAAGATATGTTTAAAAGAGTAAAATCTGGAACTTTAATAAAATAAAAATTTTTATTCAGTTAGCTAAAATAAAAATAAAAAGAGCATCCCTTCATAAATTGTAAGTACTTATTCACAAACAAAAAACAGAAAGGATGCTCTTATGGAAACCCAAGTTAACACACTAAATTTTAATAGTCAATTATTTTATCTGGGACTTGATGTACACAAAAAGCAATGGACAGTGACGATCAGAAGCAACAGAATGGAATTGAAGACATTTTCAATAGATCCATCGGCAGAAATATTGTATAATTATATGCAGAAGAATTACCCAGGGGGGATATACTATACAGTCTATGAGGCAGGATTTTGTGGATATTATATTCATCGGCAACTGGAGGGATATGGATTTAATAGTATAATAACATCACCTACAGATATACCGACCAGTAATAAAGAGAAGAATCAAAAAAGGGATTCTGTAGATTCAAGAAAACTGGCCAGAGAGTTGGAGAATGGATCACTGAAAAGCATATATATTCCCGATCAGTTACATCAGGAATTAAGATCGATAGTCAGGCAGAGATTCCAACTGATGAAGAAACAATCGAGGGTAAAAAATCAAATAAAATCTTATCTGTTATTCTATGGACAGAGGCTGCCGGGAAACTGGGAAGTCAGACATTGGTCAAAAAACTTCATAGAATATCTGAGAGGACTTGAGTTCAATTATCAAATGGGAAAAGAACAAATAGAAATATATCTTGAAGAACTGATGGGAATCAGGGAATTACTTTTAAGGATAATGAAGCAAATCAGGAAATATTTGACTGAATATAATTTTACAGAAAATATTAGGCTGCTATGCACTATCCCTGGGGTAGGATTTACCTCAGCAATTATAATATTGACAGAGATAATGGATCCTGAAAGATTCCCGGATTTGGATAACCTGGCAAGCTTTGTGGGTTTGGTCCCCACTGTTTTGTCCTCTGATCAGAAAAAAGCTGAGCTGGGAATAAAATATCATCGAAACAAATACTTAAGAGAATTACTTATTGAATCTGCCTGGGTTGCTGTAAGACAGGACCCTGCATTGACTTGTGCGTACAACAATTATGTTAAAAGAATGAGCAAGCAGGAGTCTATTATCAGAGTTGCGAAGAAATTATTAAGCAGAATAATTTACGTATGGAAAAACAAAATGCCATATGTGAATTCGGTGGTTAAATAAAAAACATTTTTTAATGATTGAAATATTTGTAAATGAAAAATTTGATTCTCTGGCCTGACCGTTTCCAATTGCGCGCTGATAATCAGTTATCAGTAGATTGCGGCGGCCATTAATTCTATAATCTTACTTCCTGCAGCTTTGACTGTTTATAACAGGTTAAGATCATTTATAAATATTTTAATAAAGAACCGAAAGGATGCTCAGGTAGAAATGAATCACTTTTCCCTTTCAACCAAACTAGTAAATTTTCGTGTCCTGTCAAGAGTACATAAAACTCGAAGACTCGCTCTTGACAGAATCCGAAAATTTACTGGTGAAATTGCTTATCGGGAAAAGTAATTTCAAGAAATGATCTGGACTTGACTTTTAACATAACAGGCAATCTAGAACAGTAGGCAGTTGCAATAGGCAATGAAGAAACAGTAGGCAGTTGCAATAGGCAATAGGCAATAGCAGAAAGCAATAAACAATAGGCAAAAGGAACACAACAAAATTTTATTTTTAATATTAACCATGGGGTGAAGATGAATATATCATTTAGGGATTTAACTGTGTATAAAAAAGCTTTTGAACTTGCAATGGAGATTTTTGAAATATCTAAAACGTTTCCAAAAGAAGAAACTTATTCTCTTACTGATCAAATATGAAGATCTTCAAGATCTGTTTGCAGCGGTATCGCAGAAGCTTACAGAAAGAGAATGTATGAAGCATACTTTGTTTCAAAATCTTCAGATGCGGATATGGAAAATTCCGAGACACAGGTATGGCTGGATTTCGCATTTAAGTGTGGATACATAAATCAAATTTTATATCAAAATTTAGTAGGAAAATCAGAAGAGGTTGGAAAGTTATTAAATCATATGATCATTAATCCTTCTAATTATATAAGAAAAAATGAAAAAGTCTTTTAATTTATTATTTCAAAACAACAGATCACAACGCTATAATAAATCATTGCTATATGCTTTTTGCCTCTTGCCTTTTGCTAACTGCTTTTGCCTACTGCCTATTGTTTATTGCCTACTCCATCCACTAAAATCCTCTACTTATTCTTTCACTTTTAAAATAGTTGTACTCACATCTTTGTCTCCCAAGCTATGAACAAAGAATACGATATAATAGTAGTCGGTGCCGGCCCCGCCGGCAGCATTGCAGCACGTACTGCGGCAGAACAAGGGGTTTCTGTTCTGATGCTTGAGAAGGATCGCGATGTTGGTTATCCTGTGAGATGCGGGGAGGCGATCAGTAAAGAAGGTGTCGAAGAGTTTATTAAACCTGATAAAAAATGGATTGCTGCAGAGATAAGTAAATTTTCGTTTAATGCACCCGATGGTACAGAAGTTAAAATTGAAATTGGTGATGCAGGCTATGTACTTGAGCGCAGGATATTTGATTATGAACTGGCGCGGACAGCGGCAGATGCAGGTGCAGAAATATTAACCCGCGCATATGTTAACGGCTTAATATTCGATGATGGAAAAGTAGGAGGGGTTAAATATGAGCACCGGGGAGAGCAAAAGGAAATTAAAGCGAAAGTTGTAATCGCTGCTGATGGAGTTGAATCGAGGGTTGGCCGCTGGGCGGGATTAGAAACTCATATTGATTTTCGTGATATGGAAAGTGCTGTTCAAATTACCGCTGCCAATATTCCTGTTAAACAGGATACGCTTTATTTTTATTTTGGGAAAAATGTTGCTCCAAACGGTTATTTCTGGGTTTTCCCGAAAGGTGGAAATAAAGCTAATATAGGTTTGGGTGTGAACGGATTAGTCGGCAAAACCAAATCTGCCTTATCTTATTTAAATGACTTTATGGAAAAACATTATCCGGGAGCTCCCGTGCTTACGACAATTGCCGGGGGAGTACCATGCAGTACTACATTGCCTGAAATATCAGCGCCGGGAATTATGCTGACGGGTGATGCTGCAAGGCAGGTTAATCCTTTAAGCGGGGGTGGTATTGCAAGCGGAATGATTGGGGGAAGTATTGCTGGAAAAATAGCATCGGAAGCTGTAAAGAAACAGAGACCGGAGTTGATATTAACTTATGACAAAGCCTGGGCAAAGAAACTTGGAAAAAGACACGAAATATTCGATCGCATTAAAAACGGTATCTATAATTTCTCGGATGAAAAGTTCAACAGCATTGCCCATTCATTCGAAAAAATACCATATGAAAACAGATCGCTAAAAAAACTCTTTACTGCAGCACTATTTAATCACCCCTCTTTAATCTATGATGTTGCAAGGGTTTTCGTCGAAAAGAAAATGCATTCTAAAATGTTTTAGCCTGCGGTTTCTGATTGAGAATTAAGATTGTCTGATTTTGTTTTTTTCTTT
>DATICR010000051.1:0-5103 GCA_035456745.1 Ignavibacteriaceae bacterium | reverse complement strand
ATCAATTCACCGGTCTTTAAAACGGATACCTCAAGTTCCGATTTTATCGACATAGTACATAATCTAATAAACGAAGTTGATGATGACAGAAATAATATTGTAGCCAGAGACAAGGTAATTCTCGTAGTAGAAGACGATTTGAAATTTGCAAAAGTAATTCTTGAAAAATCACATCAATCCAATTTGAAAACAGTTATAGCATCGAGATATAATGAAATTTTTACTCTTGCAAATAAATTTGACCCGATTGCAATTACGCTTGATGTCAACCTTCCTGATACGAACGGATGGAAAGTACTCGATTTAATAAAAAACGATTTACACCTTCGTCATATTCCAATTCATGTAATCTCAGGAGAAGAAAACAGCCTTCTCGCTTTTAAGCGAGGAGCAAGAAGTTTTAATCTTAAACCCATATATGGTGAAAATCTCAATTTTCTGTTTCACGATATATTAGAATTTAACAGGAAGGAGGTTAAAGATGTCTTAATAATTGAGGATAATGAACTTGATTCAATGCGGGTGGTTAATGCATTAAAGGGTTTGAATCTGAATATTAAGACTATTGAAGGGGGAAATGAATCTCTTGCCGAAATAACAGCAAATAGTTACGATTGTATTATAATGGACTATATGCTAAAGGATATTCGTGGTAATGAACTTATGATGAAGATAAACGGTGTGAAATCCGTATACTGTCCTGTTATAGTATTTTCTGCAAAAGATTTCACCGAAGAGGAATTAAATGAGTTAAAAAAATATACAAACTCAATAATTCTCAAAAATGGTATTTCAATTAATGGACTAATCGATAATGTCATTACTCACCTTCATATAAATCATAGTTTATTATCTTCAGAGTATAAGAATATAATTGAAAGTCTGCATAATAGCACTGATATTTTAAAAGCTAAGAGTGTATTAATCGTGGATGATGATGTGAGAAACCTTTTTGCATTAACAAGTGCTTTTGAAAAGTATGATATGCAAATTTATACGGCAGAAAGCGGAATGGAGGCAATTGATATTATTAATAATAACGGAAATATTGATATTATATTAATGGATATAATGATGCCTCAAATGGATGGTTATGAAGCCATAAGGAAAATCAGGAAGGAATGCCAGAAAATGAATCTACCCATAATTGCGGTGACAGCAAAAGCCATGAAATCCGACCGCGATAAATCAATCGCAGCCGGAGCTTCGGATTATATTACAAAACCAGTAAACCTGGAAAATTTACTTTCTATTATGAGAATATGGCTTTACAGCTAAAGACACATATTGACCAGACAAAAATACTTCTTGTTGATGATAAGCGTGAGAGCCTTATTGCAATTGAAGCGATTCTTGAAGATGAAGGATATACTTTTATAAGAGCTCAGTCAGCAAAAGAAGCTTTGAAGATTCTGCTTAAGGAACAGGATTTTTCCCTGATCCTTATGGATGTGAATATGCCCGAAATCAATGGATTCGAAACAGCAGAATTAATTTATAAAAGGGAAAAACTGATAGACATACCGATAATATTTATCACAGCGTACGATTCCGATGAAGAAAACTTTTTTACCGGATATAAGAGCGGCGGCATCGACTATGTCTGTAAACCTATAAATCCAGAACTATTGAAGATTAAGGTTAAAATATTCATTGAACTCTTCAGGAAAAACAGACTGCTTCAGCAAAGAGAAAAAGAACTGAGGAATTCCAATAACGCACTGGAAGCACAGATTAAAGATAGACTTGAGATTGAAAATGAATTAAGATTAAGAAACATGCAGCTATCGGATGCCCAAAAATTAGCTCATATTGGCAGCTGGGAATGGGATATATTGTCTGATACAATAACCGGCTCGGATGAAATTTACAATATATTTGAGATTCAAAGGAATCTGAAAAAATTCAAACTCGAAGATTTGCTTCGCGGTATTCTGCCAACCGATATAAGTAACATACGTTCTGCAATTGCCCAATCAATTACCAATGGTAAACCGTTTAATCTCTTTTCCCAGATATTAAGTGAAACCGGTCAGATTAAATATATAAATACAAGGGGACAGACGATAAAGAATGAGTATAATGAAGTAATTAAGATATACGGCACTAGCCAAGATATTACAGAAATTAATAAAACTAAAGAGCAGCTGAGAATTCTCAATCTTCTGGAGAAGATGTTAAATGAAGTTTATATCTTTAATGAAAACGATTTCAAACTGATTTTTGCTAATGAAGAATCATTAAGAAATATAAATTATCAACCGGATGAATTAAAAAATCTAACCTTCCCGGAAATTCTTACCGAAGCTGATGAAAAAATCATGAGAGAAAAAACAGCTTCACTAATAAGCGGAGAAAAAGATAAAATTATTTTATTCGATAATATCAAAAGGAATGATAATTCCTGTTACCCTGTTGAAATTCATATTCAACTAATAGATTTGGGAGAGAAGGAGGATACAGTTCAGGAATTCTCAGAGAAAGTTTTCCTTGCGGTTGTTCTTGATCTTACTGAAAGAAAAAGGACAGAGCATCAACTGATTGCCTCGCTAAAAGAAAAAGAAATCCTTTTGAAGGAAATTCACCATCGTGTAAAAAATAATCTTCAGATAATTTCAAGTCTGTTGAATCTCCAAAAAAGTACCGACCAGGATAATGAAGTTAATACTATTATTAATGATTGTATTGCCAGAGTCCGCTCTATGTCGATGCTTCACGAAAAACTATATCATTCTGATACTCTCGGAAGCATAAATTTTATTTCATATATAGCAGAACTTGGACAATATCTCATTTCCACATATAAAGGATTGAATACGAATATAGACCTGGAGATAAATTCTTCCGCTGGGGATGTTAATATGGACATGGGAATACCTCTGGGACTAATATTAAACGAACTGATTTCGAACAGCATAAAACATGCTTTTAGAGACCGGCAAGAGGGAATAATTAATATAGATTTTGATGTAATTGATAGTGATCAGTTTTGTCTGAGATTTAAAGATGATGGTGTGGGATTACCGCAAAATCTAGATATTAATAATGTCCAATCGCTTGGAATGCTGCTCGTGAAATCACTTGTCAGCCAGTTAGGGGGAAATATGAATATCCATTCAAATTCCGGAACAGAATATGAAATTAAATTCGCTAAAAAATAACCGGACAGAATAAGTACCGCCGAAATTATGTGCCTTGAAGACCCGAAGGTACATACATAAATATTACCTTCAGATCTTCATGGTAATTTAATGTCAGTTAATATCTAATGTCGGAATTCTTCCCGGGGTCCAGGGGGCATCGTATTTTTCCATATCATCCTCGAGAGATTTTAAATCAGTATCATATAAATTCTTTAACTGTTCGAGTACCGGCGGGAATTTATCCAGAAGTATTTTATAAGCATTCTTTTCATTCTGTGTAATATTGGATGAAGAGCGATAGTGAGTATAAGCAAGTACTCCTAATCTTTCATTAAATGTTACCTGTGAAGGCGGGTTCTCTTCAGTGCTGGGAAAATTCGATTCACGATTGAACATCAGGGATATATCTTTAAGCTTTTTCCACAAATTCTCTGCTCTAACCATAAGATCATTCGGAGCAGCTGGAGTATTAATCAAAGCCTGTTTGATATCAATAACCCTATTCATCATATTATCCAGGAACCTCTCTGTTCCTCTGACTGTTCCGGCAAGTTTATTAACATTTTCCTGGAATTTAACTAACTCTGAACGATCCGCAATAGGTAAAGTGGAATTATTCAAAGCTCTGACATCAAAATCGACCGGACCATAAAGGAGTTTTTCACCAGACCGGTTAATCATAGCCATCGTGACAGTATATTTTCCTGGTAACGCAAGTGTACTGCCGTGATCTTCTCTGACCGGGTTAAATTTATCCGTTACTTCAACGGGATTAGTATTTTCATATCGCAAATCCCAGTTTATTCTGTTTATTCCTTTAGCAGCAGCTTTTGTTAGTTTTCTTATAACATTTCCTGCATCATCTTTAATTGTAAATACCAGGTAAGGTTCAATTTCTTCTTTTTCCACTCTTAGTTCAGCATCATCGGGTTGAGGTATCGGTTTACCGTCCTTAAATAATTCTCTTTCCTTCTCTCTTCTACTTTCCTGCAGAGTTTTTGGAACGTCTTTTATGTAATAGGTAAATTCTGCTCCGAAATCCGGATTCGGTGCTCTGAAATAATTTGAACCCTGACCATACCTGCCGCCGGTTTGATGATAAAGCAGAGCCTCTTTAACAGAAAAGATATATGCCTCTTTATCAAGATTCGTTTTATTCAGCTCCCGCAGAGGAGTGAAATTATCCAGTATATAGAATCCCCTTCCAAATGTTGCAATCACAAGATCATTTTCCTTTTTCTGAATTGCAATATCTTTAACCGCAATTGTAGGTAAACCTGATTTTAATTGCGTCCATACATTTCCGCCGTCAGTTGTAAAAAAGAATCCGAATTCTGTACCGGCAAAAAGTAGATCCGGATTAACTAAATCCTGCTGGATCGTATGAACACTTCCATTTTCGGGCAGGTTGCCTGAAATTGATTCCCAGGAACTTCCTTTGTCTGTACTCTTTAAAATGTATGGTTTGAAATCGTCTCTCTGCAGATTATTAAATGATACAAAGACTATATTCTCATCTAAGCTGGAAGGACAGATATCACTTACATAAGTATATTGAGGAACTCCTGGAAATTCATCGATTTTTTTCCAGTTTTTAGCATCTTCCGATATCTGGATTACTCCGTCATCAGTTCCGGCATATAACAGATTTTCTTTAACCGGTGATTCACTCAAAGAAACTATAGTCCCAAAGAGTGAAGTTGATTTATCTTTAGACACTGCATCAACGCTCCAGTATTTTCCCATTACCGGCCACTGATTTCTATCAAGCTGAGCAGTAAGGTCCGGACTTATTTCCTGCCATGTATCTCCCCTATCATCACTTCTGAAAACTTTATTTGCAGCACAATATAATCTGGTATGACTATGCGGACTTATTAATAATGGAGTGTCCCAATTCCACTTAAATGTTAATTGACCTTCCACTGGTTCCGGCCTTATATCAATTGCCTCGCCGCTG
>DATICR010000050.1:0-2068 GCA_035456745.1 Ignavibacteriaceae bacterium | reverse complement strand
ATCCCAGATAAAATTAATAGTGTCTATGTCGGCATTTTCTTCAGGAATTCCTTCAAATAAAGAAGGTTCAACTGAATCTGTACTGTTTAATTTTATCTTCTTAATAGTTTCTGCTGTTATTTTCGCAGAAATAAGAATATTATCCTTTACAAAGATCTTTTCTGCTGTTCCTTTACCAATTAATTCGTGAAAATTTTCATCAATTAAAACCCGGCCGTTTATGAATAGATAATTATCATCACTCAGCTTATTTACTTCAATACCGGGATTATTCTGTTTAACCGTATCTTCAAGATATTTTCTGCAGAAAAGTGTGCATCCGGCATTTGGAAAATATCTTAAAATCTTCTCCCGTAAAGTTTTCATTCCGCACACTAAATCATATACAGGATGCGAAAGAGTAAGAGGATAAAAATTATCAACCAGTTTATCTTCAAAAATACAAATATGCATTGGGTTCTTTTTCTTAAAGAATGTTTTATAATTTAATGTTTTTTAGGGTAAGATTCCCGTGATATAATATTCGCTTTCATGTTTAAGAGGGTAAAAACTGTCTTCAACATATAACAATTATGTGAGTCCAATAAGCGGGCTTTACTGAGGTAATTTAAGGAGCAAGTAATGCCGGGTCCCGGCAATCCGTTATAACCTGATACTTTAATCTGTTTTAATTAATTGTCCGCTGATCCTTAACAGTTCGGTTTCTGCAGATTTAGCATCGAATTGTGCCGAAACCAGTCTGCTTTTTGCATCAATCAGTTTCCGCTGCGTTTCCCTGAACTCCAGGGGTGTGATATTTCCAAGCTTTAATTTTTCGAGTGCAATATCAACACTTTCCTGTGCAACTTTGAGGTTTTCTTCTTCAAGTTCCACGAGCCTGAGGCTATTCAGATATTTTTTATAAGTGTTAAGTAATTCGGCTTCAACACCTGTCTTTACCTGCTCAAAATTCAGCTGGCTGCTCTCAATTCCTATCTGTGCATTTTCTATTTTTCTTCTTGTGTTAAAACCGTTGAACAGGTTAAGAGAAGCTGAAACTCCATAATTCAGACTGTAATTTCTATTCGATTCTATAAACCCTGCCTGGGATTCTGATTTAGTATAATTATATCCCCCGACCAGAGAAATCTCAGGAAACAATTCCGATCTTGCTATCCGGAGATTAATTTCTGAAAGATTTAAATCCTTCTTTGCGATCCGCAGAGTTGTATTTTTTTCAATGGTCTGGTTTTTTAGAGTATCAATACTTAGATTATTATTTACAATGATCGTATCGCTAACACTGAAATCAGAGCTCACTTCTCTTCCCATAAGCTGGTTAAGTGTAACCTTTAACTGTTCGTAAGTTAATTCTTCTTTTAATAAGTTTGAACGGTCTTCATTCAGATCAACCTGTGCCTGTCGTAAATCAAACTTGGAACCGGTTCCGACATCCTTTTTAGATTCCGCAATTCTTACTCTTTCCTCACTGATGCCGATGGCCTGATTCAATACATCGAGAACCAGTTTTTCCATGATAAGGTTGTAATATGTTTCAATAACCTGTGCAATGTTTTTTTCAACTTCACTTCTGAAATTATCTGTTCCGATCCTGTTCAGTTCTTTCAGCATATCGAGATTCGCAAACATTTGAAGTCCGTCGAAAATCGTCCAGTCTAAATTAATACCTGCCGTAATGTTGGTTGCCCTCGCATCAGCCTGGTTTATTGTTCTCCCATCAAAATATCCCTGTTTGGTATCATTTGAACTTTTAATGTAAGCTCCCGAGACACCAACTGTAGGAAGAAATCCGGCGTTTCCCGGTGTTACATTATTCCCCGCTATCCTCGAATCATTTTTAGCAATATTTATTGAATAATTATTTGTCAGTGAGATTTTTACCGCTTCCTCCAGTGAAAGTAATTCCTGTGAAAATGATTGATTGCTTATGATAAGTGCTAAGACCGGTATAAAGAATATTATTAAAATTCTCATATGACTCTTTTTATCGTTCATTTACTAACAAGAATGGTTCCTTCATCAACCCCGGCAGTCTCTGTAACATTTGAAACTGCGGCAGTACTGCGCG
>DATICR010000049.1:0-3555 GCA_035456745.1 Ignavibacteriaceae bacterium | reverse complement strand
AATAGGATATTCCGCAGGATCACTTTGAATTTGTGCATTCAGTTGCTGCCCAAGCTGGGCATCATCCTGAAGAGAGAAAATATTTATCCCTGTGTCGCAGGAATCAATAAACGGTAGAATAGCAAGAAGTAAAACTGATAGAATTCTTGTAATAATTTTTTTCATTCATTTACCATTATATTTTTTATTCTAATAAGAATATATAAATTAATGTTTTCAGGAAGAGTATCAGAAATCAATTATCTTTTTCATCTTCAAGCAAATTCCAAAGGAGATTAAGCAAGTCCTCAATTCCCAGCCCGGTTACAGAGGAAATAACATGCACTTTACCTTTAATATCTTTTATTTTTCTCCCGGATAATTTTTTTATTTCAGCTTTATCAACCAGGTCGGCTTTGGAAAGCACCAGTAATTTAGGTTTTTCAGCCAGCTTTTTGCTGTAACTTTTTAATTCATTTAAAAGGACATTATATTCTTTAACATAATTTTTACTGGTAATATCTATCAAATAAACGAGCACTTTTGTGCGTTCTATATGTCTTAAAAATTTGAGACCTAGCCCCTTGCCAAGGTGGGCTCCTTCAATAATTCCCGGAATATCAGCAACAGTAAAGCTTTTGTAATCTTTATATTTTACTATACCCAGGTTTGGTTCAATAGTTGTGAATGGATAATCGGCTATTTTTGGCCGTGCTGCGGAGATTTTGGAAATCAGGGTCGATTTTCCGGCATTCGGATAACCGACTAGTCCAACATCGGCAATTAATTTTAGTTCGAGGGTTATTTTTTTTTCTGACCCGGGTCGTCCCGGTTCTGCATATCTCGGTGTTTGATTTGTCGGAGTGGCAAAATTACTGTTTCCTTTTCCTCCTTTTCCTCCTTCAGCCGCTATTATCCTTTTGCCGTCTTCATCAAGATCAAATAATACTTTACCGCTTTCGGCATCTTTGATTATTGTACCCACAGGAACTTTAATGACAATATCGTCACCATTTTTACCGTCTTTTCTTGAACTGCCGCCGGGTTCACCATCTCCAGCTTTATATTTTTTTCTGTATCTGAAATCAAGTAACGTGGAAAGATTATGATGCGCTTCTAATATTATACAGCCTCCGTTTCCCCCATTTCCTCCGGAAGGTCCGCCTTTAGGAACATATTTCTCTCTCCGGAAAGTAACAGCACCATCCCCCCCTTTCCCTGAAACAATAGATATCTCGGCATAATCAATAAACATTTAGCCTAGTCCAAAATAATTTTTAAGAATTAATTGCTTTTATTTTCTGTAAATGATGACATCTTTCCAATTAGTGTTTTATACGTGAAAAGATGTCATCTTTAATTTCTGCTCTTCCCCCATCTTTAATAACTTTTCACTTAATAAAAAAAGTAAAAACGCCCATTGAATGGTTTGAAGACTGAGGACTGAAGACTGTGGACTTCTCTTTGTTTATTGTTTTTTGCATATACTTAATCTAATAACTGGTCAAATTACCTGACGATATTCACTCTTTATCAAAAAAATTACTAACAGCGTTCGTAAGTGTCACTGCATCTTTTGAATAAGGACTAATTTTATAAGAAGAAAAAACGGCTTTAAGTATTTCAGTAGCTTCTTCATACGTAGCCGATTCAGAAATTTTCTCCATCGTATTGACGAAATCCCCGCCATCTTCATTGAATACATTGCTTACAATTCTGTCAATTTCTTTTTCCGAAAGAAATTTCAACAGATCATTTTCCTTCGATGTATTTCTTGTCTCTTTCGCGGGTGTCTTTTCGAATGGGTCTGTCAGGTTTACTTCTTCTTCCTCGATAATAAGCTCGTCAGCCGGTTCTTCATAAAAGGATTCATCGTTTTCAGATACAGAAGGTTCTGCCATTATTTCTTCAAATGTCATTGATTCCTTTTCCTCGGGTTCATTAATTTTTTCTTCTTTGACTTTTTCATCAGTATCTTTGGTTGAAAGTACTTCTTCATCAATATCTTCAGATGAAAGTGCTCCCTCATCAAGTGCGTTTAACCTGGCTTCAAGTTCTTCCAGTGATTTTAATTCGGATTCATACCTTGAAAGAAAATCGTCACCCGAACCCATCTTAATTTTATCTTCAGCGGCAGTTTTCTGTTCGGGGATCTCTTCTTCCTTTGTACCTGAACTTCCGGTAAAATCCGGAATTTCAACTTTATCCTCTTCTTTGATCTCTTCAATTTTATCTTTTGCGGAAATTTCCTGTGCATCCCTGCGCTCAGTTTCAACAACCTGATTTTCATCGGTTTCTTGCTCTGTTTCTTCTGATGATCCTTCCTCTTCAATCTTTTTCTCAATTTTCACATGTTCTTTTGAATATAAAATCTTCCTGATCTCTTCAATATCATATTTACCTTTATCCTCAGAAGGAATAGATCTCCGTAGCTTAAACAAAGCTTCCATCAGATTTTTTTCTTTGAGAAATAATTCTATGGTTTGTGCGGAAATCCTTGTTTTATTTAATCCGCCTTCATTAAAAAAATCTGCAATAGAAGTTAATGCATTGTCAATCAGGTCATTGGTATGTGAACTGAACATTTGTTTGTCAATTTTATTAAGAATCAGTCCGAATTCAGCTTCACTTAATGAAAGAATTTTTCTCCTTGAGAAATAACCCTGGAATACATTTCTTACATAATCATAATAATACACATAATTGAGCATTATCTTAATTTCGTTTACGCTCCTGGATTTATTTTCACTAAAGATCAGGCTTGACAGAGTATTATTAGGTGTAACAAGATAGTTAATATTAAAATTCACTGCCTGCGTTACAAGTGTTTTTACATCTTCAATCGCAAGTCTTTTATTCTTTTTTATTTCCTCTGCTATCAGCTTAAAGTATTTCGCAATTTCACTTCCTGAATAATCAAATGACGAATTCTGCAGGAGTTTTTTCCGGTCTTCATAAATCAGGAAATCCAGCTTACTTGATATGTAACCCACTATTGCCGGATGTATTTCAGCCGCGGCAAATTTTTCAAATGTAAAAAAGGAGCCTAATTTGTTTACCCGGTTTAATGTGAAATCAATTATGTATTTAATGTCTTTTTCGAACATCCTGCCCAACTTTCTTTTATTTCCTTTCAGAAAATAAAAAAAATCCCGATTAAATGGTTAACCGGGATTTTAAAATATCCAATATTATTTCGTAAACTCTAATCCATCCTTCTCAAAGGATGAGTTTTAGGGTGAGTTCAAAAGAAGGACTGTCCGAAAATATCCGCTAAACTCCGTTCTAATTCTAGATTACAGGTTTTTCCATCTTAATAGGCGTTCTCAACGAATCATTATGCAGATGAGTAACAGCATTCTTATAAGTGAATCTGAAATTCATACGTGCAGATATACTGTCTATCTCTCGCATGGAATAAACTTTATGCACATTTTCGGCCGAACTAATTCTGATATTATCAGGATAAATTTCTTTGCGGTCGAATAATAGAAAATAGATGATTAACGAGATAGCAAGTATCAGGACAATAATTCCTATTGCTTTCTTCATTAACTATTTCCTGAAGTTTTATTA
>DATICR010000048.1:0-7305 GCA_035456745.1 Ignavibacteriaceae bacterium | reverse complement strand
ATTCCGGGCGATCCAGTTGCTCCTGCATTCTTCATTTTTACGGCAGAGAATAATACAACTATTCCAAATCTTGCTCCGCAAGCACTCGGATTACCATCTAATATAAATTACAGTTGGACAGTATTCAGATATTTTCCATTATCTTCTATAAATGATGCCGCATCCCAATTTTTTATTCCGATGATTAATGGTTTTACCGATGACAACGGATATGTGCAATCAGAAATGTTCTTTTTTACGACAAAATAGTATGGTTTGAAAACAGGAAAGACCTCCGAACAGAAATACGGAAGTCTCTTTTTAATATGATCATCTTTGAGTAATGATAAATGCTTCCGGCTGCCTGAATCGACAGGCAGCCGGAAATGAGTAAGGACTTATCTGCTAATAAAGTTTAATTTCAATTATTACTCAGGTAACCGAACAATCCGTTAGCTTCATCATTAGGACCCGCAGAAAAATAAATTCTATCTCCAACCTGCGGGATGGTTTCGGAAGTGAAGAGGGCCCATAAACCTTCAATAGTAATAGCATGATTGTTACTATCTCTCAATTGACCCATAAATTGCCCTGATTCTCTGAATACATTTATTCTTCCATCGCCGAAATTTCCAATGAGTATCGTAGGTCCAAATCTGCTGTCATGACCTACTGCAATTCCCCATGGGGAATTCAGAGTTCCGTGCGATGCAAATCTGGATACGAAGTCACCACTTGTAGTATATATATCAACAAATCCTCTGGCCGGACCACTGTCATCATCTTCCAGATCGGGGGCTAGTTGTTTGGCATATGTAACATATAGCTTCCCGTTTATTTCTTTAATATTAAAAGGTGCATATCCAGCCGGAATGCCGGGATCATAGAATGAAGTAGAATCAATCAATACGAAGCTTGTATCAAATACATCAATTCTGCCAAGCCTGAAATTTGCCGCATAAAGGAAATAATCATTTCCGTTCTGGGCAAGTTCCACACCTTTATATACAGATTCGGAAGCTGACTGGTCTGAAACTACCATAGCCGTAGAACCTAAAGAAGGTTCCCAGGCAGAAACAATCCCATCCTCACCAACGAAGATAAATCTGGCAACGTTCCCATTTGGAAGCCTGAAGAATGAAGTAGTATTGAAAATCTGCCCGGTAGGGGACCCTCCGGGAACATTTCCAACGGTTGGAATCGTTACGGGATTAATCACCTGATTACCGGCGGAATCATATATTACAGATAATCCTGTGTGATTTGCAGAAATCCAGAACCTGCCGTTAGGTGTTACAGCTATACCCCAGGCATTCTGGAGATTGGGATCAATCCGGGCACCGGGATATGATATGTCTGATACAAGATTTATTTGATTATAACCTGACAATCCATTTTTAGCCAGGGAATTATCAGAATTAGGAAGGTTGGCAACAGGATTTTTTTCGGAACAGCCTGCAGCTAAAAGAATAATGAACAAAGCAAGAACCGTGAACAGAGCAAACACATTTTTCTTTCTCATACTGACTCCTTTCGATTTTTATTATCTCATCATTTACTACTATTATTACTGAGCATTTTATTCGTAACAAGAAAAAATATTTTCAACATCTCCTTAAAGAATAAATGTGCCTGGTTTTAAATTCTAGTAGAATAAATTAACGGATGGTGACAAACTGATAATGCATAATAATTTACTTTTGGAAGGAGTATGTTAAAGATCACGGATATTTATTACATAGAATACTTTATTGGTTCACCCCATAAGATGTTCATTTTTTTTAATCAGATTTATATGTAGTAATTCATAAAGGCGCGAAACCTGATTCGTTTATTTAGTTGAATTTCAATGATTATAATTCTAAAATCTCAGCGATAAACAACTGAGTCCTCCATCAAGCTTCCTGAATTCAGAAACATCTACTTCAATTACATTATAACCTGCCTGTTCAATTTTAGCTTTTGTTTTAGGAAATCCTTTAGGAACCAAGACTCTGTCATTTATCCATAGACTGTTCCCCGCATAGCTCTCACCATCATCAACAGATATTTTGTTAAATTTTTGAAATTCTTTCTTATTGATAAAATCGGATGTCAACAATAGATTGTTGTTCTCAAGGTAAGAAACACCGGACTTAAGGTGCAAAACATCTTTTAATGTTATAGTTGAACCTATAAATCCAAACTTCGCTAAAATACCAATTAGCTGATTCGCCCCAAACAAATTTGTTCTTTCAGATAAACCAATGTAAAAATGATTACCAACCATCATAACATCGCCGGCATCAAGTGTTCCGGGTGTTGAGATGGATTCAATCATTGGAAATAAATTTTCAAGGACCTGATTCATTTCAAAGATCTCTCCTCTGCGGGAGTCGGCACCCGGATTAGTAATAACGGCAAAATGAGGAGTCAGCAACGCAGTATCTTCTACAAATACTGAATCCGGATAATTTTCATCAGCATTTAGCACAATAACTTCAAGTCCTGCTTCTTTAAGAACATCAATGTATTCCTGATGCTGCTTCATAGCGAGTATGTAGTCAGGCTTTCCAAGGCTTGCGCTGGTAATTCCATTAACCATGTTTTTACAGGGTCTTTTTACAATAGCTGTCTTAAACATTGCTGCTCGTAGGATTAATTCTTAAATATTGCTAATATCAAATTAAATAATTAAAACTTATTTGACACCATAAATATCTGCTGATAACTTTAGTCGCCAAACTCTGGCAGCATTCGTTCACAGAACTAGTAAAAAAGATGATATTTTTCAATTTGAGCTCAGACTGTTAAAAGATGTCATCTATAATTTTGTTCATACATTTTCCTGGTGTATCCTGTAGAGTTAAACGGTGTCCCGTTCAATAATTTGGAGAGCAATGTATTGCCAGGTCTTGTTATTATTTAGTTCGCCGTGGGGGAGTAGGGATTTACAATTTCCATAAAGCGTTCGGGATTTTTTAGCTGCTGAAATCCAAACTTTGCATATAATCCGTGGGCATCTTTCGTCGCGAGCATCCATCGTCTGATATTCTGCAACTCAGAGCATTCTTTTATTGCTTTTATCAATTCCTTAGAATATCCATTCCCGCGATGTTCTTCAAGAATAAAAACATCCGCGATATAGCCAAAGGTACTATAATCTGTAATGACTCTGGCAAACCCAATTTGTTTTTTATTAAGATAAACTCCAAAGCAAAGAGAGTTTTCAATTGATTGTTTGATAGTGTGAATGGATCTCCCGTTTGCCCAGTAAGAGCTGGAAAGGAAGTTGAAGATCACGTTAATATCCAGAAGGGACTTATCAGTACTAATGAAAAAGTTATCTGGTTCAGCCAAGTTTAATTCCTTAAAGATTTTAAATACATAATTTCAATTGGATAAATTTATTAGTTTTGAATGAAAAAGGAAAAGGACACAAAAGTAAGAGCGAAAGGATTTCATTCAGTTAAGCAATAAATCAAAAAATAATTTTACAAAATAAAGGAAGATGAGACTTGAATGTATAGGTAAATACATTAATATTTGTAACTCCTTTTTGTAGTTCTTATAAAAAATTAGATGCCGAAGTGGCGGAATTGGTAGACGCGCTGGACTCAAAATCCAGTGGGGCTCACACCTCGTGCCGGTTCGAGTCCGGCCTTCGGTACTAAGATTCTATAAAGTCCTTTCGATTAATTAATTCCCAAAATATTTTCTCCTGAAAAGAAGATTGACTCTGCTGATCTAATTTGCTAAGTTAAAAATCAATTTTGTTATAGGTATAAGCCAGGGGATCTTTATAATTATTTGCGGGTTGCTGAATACAAATTATTTTTTAAAAAATATTTATGGAGTAGTTATGAAACTTAATATTGTTACGATGATTTTGCTTGTATCTTTTTGTCTACCGCTTTCCGCTCAACAGCTGCAATGGATTAGAGAATATAATGGACCGGGAATAAATAAAACCGATTTTGCAAACGCTACCTGCACCGATGCATTAGGTAATGTTTATGTAACCGGAGGTGCATCCGGCTACGGTGAAGAGGTACACTACGCAACTATAAAATATAATAACCAGGGAGTAATGCAGTGGATTGCTGAATACTCCGACTCAATATATTTTCAAAGCTCAGCTTCGGCAATTACCGTGGATGGTTCAGGAAATGTATATGTTACCGGAAGCAGCGGTACAGGACTTGGTCAGTTTAATAATTTTGTTACCGTAAAATATAATTCATCCGGTGAACAACAGTGGATGGCAAGATACGCGGGACCGCAAAATAATGATTACGCTGTTGCACTTAAAGTCGATGGTTCTGGGAATGTTTATGTTACCGGAGAAAGTTATAGCGTATCAACTTTTTATGATATCGCTATTGTAAAATACAATTCAAACGGAGTACAACAGTGGGCAGAAACCTGGAATGGCCCCGGAAGTTATCAGGATAGTCCGTCAGGTCTCGCTCTGGATAATTCGGGTAATGTTTATGTAACGGGATATACTATAGACGGAAATACTACTTGCTACGCCACAGTAAGTTTCAGCTCTTCCGGAAATTTCAGATGGGCTTCCGTTTACAATCCTCAGGATAATTATACAAGCATAGCTAATGCAATCGTCGTCGATAATCAGGGATTTGTATATATAACGGGACGGAGTCACGGTCTTATAAATCAATATTATACAATGGCTACTATTAAATATGATCCATCCAGTGGAGATAGTCTCTGGGTAAAGAGATATAGTGCCGCGATTAATAGTCAAAACTGGGGTTACGGCATAGCTGTGGATGATAATAATAATATTTATGTATCGGGGGCAGTTAGTGAACCTGGCAATCAGCCATGGGGAATCGGAGTAATCAAATATAATCCCTCCGGTGATCAGCTGTGGGCATCAGTTTACACAGACCCTAACCGTCAGGTCACTTATGGTGAAAAGATTGCGCTCGACTCAAACGGAAATTCTTATATACAGGGCTACTCTTCATTAACTCCTTTTGATCCTGAAGATTATCTCACCGCAAAGTTTGATGTGAATGGTGTCTTCCAATGGATAAAATATTATAACGGACCTGGAAACGACAGGGATGTAAGTTTTGATATAGCTGTAGATAATGACGGAAATTCTTTTGTTACAGGTTTCAGTTATGCGGGACATACAAGCGGTATCACTGACTATGCAACAATTAAATATAATATCGATGGTGTTCAGCAATGGACAGCAAGATATAATAATTATATAAATGGTGATGATTTCGTTTCGGATATGAAGATAGATAAATCAGGTAATGTTTATGTAATCGGCACAAGCCAGCAGCAGTCGGATGGTTCTGATATATTTGTCATAAAATATAATTACAACGGCGACAGTTTGTGGGCTAAAATGTGGGATGGACCATCTGATAATCTGGACAGGGCAAATGCTGTAGATATAGATTCTTCAGGTAATGTTTATATCGCCGGCGCCTCCTGGGATCCTGATGCTGAGCATAATCAGTGGGTTACATTAAAATATGATTCTGCGGGGAATTTTCAATGGTCAGAGCTTTATCCGGGCCCGGGCGGAGGCGGAATTCTTAATGCAGCATATTCAGTCGCAACCGATCAATCGGGCAATGTGTATGTTTTTGGATTGGAAGCATATTCCAATCAGTTTACAGGTCATTATCTATTAATAAAATATGATCCTGATGGTAATCAGTTATGGACGAGAGCAGGGAACACGAATTCATTTGGTAATAATGCGGTTAAAGTAGTGACGGACGGAAACGGATTCGTTTATATTACCTCAAGATACGGCTCAGACATCTACACAATTAAATACAGTTCCTCGGGTAATCTTCAGTGGACTGCCACCTATGACGGATCAGGCAATGATGATAACCCTGCTGATTTATTCGTTGACAACAACGGCAATGTATATGTGACAGGAACAAGCATGCAGAGCTCTTCAGAAACTTCCTACAATTACGTTACTGTAAAATACAATTCTTCCGGAGCACAGCAGTGGGTAAAGATTTACAACGGACCGGGGAATAATTTTGACGGAGCAAATGCAATTTCAGTTGATACTGATGGCAATGTATTCGTTACCGGCATAAGCAATGAAAACACTTCGGAGTATGATTATGCCACTATTAAATACAGCTCCTCTGGAAATGAATTATGGGTTAACAGATTCGGTTCCGGAAATAGTTTGAATTTTGGTACATCCGTTAAGACATATGGCGGCAACATTTACATAGCTGGAGGAACCAGTTCCGCACCACATATGAATTTTGGACTTTTAGGATTGGATGCAGGCGGCACTCAGCAATGGACAACAGAATATAATTCAGATGACGACAGTTTATTTACGCGTCCTCTCCTTTCGTTTGATAATGATGGTAGTTTTTATGTGGCTGGTTCTACACACGAAAGCGGTACTGATTATTCCTTTGTGTTAATAAAATACGCTGTTACGGTTCCGGTTGAACTTACATCCTTCAATGCCAGAGCAGTTGACAATACTGTACAGCTCAGCTGGTCTACTGCTACAGAAACGAACAACCGTGGTTTTGAGGTTCAGAGAAATGCTGTTTCAGAAAACAAATGGATTGATGCAGGTTTCGTTGCAGGCAATGGAACTGCAACAAAAGGTCATAACTATTCTTTTGTTGACAAAAATCTTCCTGCTGGAAAATATCAGTACAGGCTCAAACAAATTGATCTGAACGGCTCATTTGAATATATGGGAACAGTAGAAACTGAAATTATTCAGTCGCTGGTATTTTCACTCTCACAGAATTATCCCGATCCTTTTAATCCCGCAACAACAATTAATTATTCATTATCGAATGACGGTAAGGTATCCCTTAAAGTCTATGATATATTGGGAAAAGAGATATCAACCCTGGTCAATGAAAATCAAAAAGCAGGATTTCATTCAGTGAAATTTAACGGATCAAACCTCCCCAGCGGGGTCTATATATATAGATTGAATTCGGGAATAAATTACTTAACCAGGAAAATGATCATGTTGAAATGAATTGGAACATTTAACCGCAGATTAACACCGGTTGAAACATAGAAATAATCTATGGGAATCTGTTGTTAATTTTTCTTACTCAAGTTATTCGGATACTATTGGCTGAGCTCTTATAAATTTAGTGAAAAAGATGACATCTTTCAGTTTGAGTTCCGATTTGTGAAAAGATGTCATCTTTAATTTCATTCACAGATGTCATTGAGCACCATTTGCCTACTGTTCCTGCCTATTGCCTACTTTTTTCTCCCATTCCCATTGAGCACCGTTTGCCTACTGCTCCTGCCTATTGCCTACTTTTTTCTCCCATTCTC
>DATICR010000047.1:0-6110 GCA_035456745.1 Ignavibacteriaceae bacterium | reverse complement strand
CACATCCACTTGCACCGCCGTTTCTGGCATCAGTAACCGACTTACCCTGTCTTAGCAGCTCCTGTATAATTGCGTCAGTATTGAAAACGGAAGGCTGACCAAATCCTGTTTTAATAATTTGCAAAGCCCGCCGCAGATACTGGTCGGGATTCTTTTTACTCACCTGCACCATTGAACTTGGCTGAAGGATTCGCATCTCTTCAATTACATCAAGAATAAGGTATGTAAGTTCATTTACAGCATCATTACCCTCTTCAGTCAACCCTCCAAGATTTATCAAACAGAAATCAGTATATGTGTTACTTTCCTGGGCAGTGACGCCTACCTTAGGAGGCGCAGGCTGGTTATTAAATTTAACCCAGAAGGATTCCAGCAATTCTTTAGCTTTTTCTTTATTAAGAATTCCTTCTTCAATATCCTTTTTATAAAAAGGATAGAGATGCTGATCAAGTCTACCGGGATTGAATGAATCCCATGTATTTAATTCTGTAATTACTCCTATATGGACAAACCAATAATATTGCAGGGCTTCACGAAATGTCTGAGGGGCATTGGCAGGAACCCTTTGACAAATTCCGGCCATAGTGAAAAGTTCACTTTTCCTTTCATTATTCTTTTCTTTTTCAGCAAGTTCCGTTAAATATCTGCTGAATCTATTAGAAAAATTAATCAAAGCCTGAGCTGTAATCCTCATAGCTTTAAGCTCTTCCCTCTTATCTAATGCCGACGGATCATTATAAAAATCAAGACTGCTAATACTTTCATCAATATCATTTATAAAATCATTAAATCCCTTTTTATAGATTTTATTGTCGAGAACAGTATGACCCGGAGCTCTTTGTTCCATGAATTCAGTAAATATTCCTGCTTCATAACAGTCGATCCATTCTTTATCTGCCTCTTCAAATATCCTGTCGCGTAAAGATCTTCCTTTCCAGAAAGGAATAATTTCCTCCTGCTGAATTCTTTTTGTTTCCTTATCAACTTTGAAAGATATTTTTTCACGAGAATTGAGAATTTCAAAATCCATAACTGAATGAGTACATATTTCAGGGTAAGTAGGAGTAGCCGACGGAGCAGGTCCTCTTTCTCCTGCAATCAGTTCATCATTATTTAAGCAGATGGTTTTATTTTCCAACAAATATTTAAAAGCAAGTGCCCTTGCAACAGGAATGGAAACCCTTTCAGCACTACCGCTCTTATAAAACTCAGTTAAAAGCTTTGCCCTTTCTATTGAAATGGAGGGTTGTGTACACAATGATTGCTGACGAAGTTTTTGTATTCTATCATTCATATTAACCTCTGGCCAAAATCTCTAAACCACAACTTTCAAAATATGTTTTTATTTCCTTCAGTTTATCTTCAGCCTGTGTTTTTAAGCAGCCCGGTCTGTAAGGAATATTAAACCTTTTGTATTTGGATTCTGCTATTTCATTATATGGAAGAATATCTATTTTCTTCACATTTTTGAGTCTCCTTATATAATCGGAAAGTTCTGACAGATTTTTATCAGTATCCGATATTCCAGGGATAAGTGGAATCCTGATTACAACTTTATTACCCCTGTTAGTCAAAAATTGCAGATTACCAAGTATTATTTCATTGGATACACCGGTGAACTCCCGGTGCAGTTCATCATCAATAATTTTTAAATCATAAAGAAACAGATCGGTATAATCATACACCTGATTGAATAAACGTCTGACTGCATATCCCGAAGTATCAATAGCAGTGGGAATATCTGACAGCTTACATTCCTTTAGCACTTCCATTAAAAACTTAACCTGGAGCATTGGCTCCCCTCCTGAAAAAGTAACTCCCCCGCCCGATTCATCATAAAAAACCCGGTCTTTTTTAATTTCTTCCAATAGTTCACCCACAGAATACTTTCTTCCGAAAAGTTCTTCTTCACAAAAATTATCAGCAGCATTTAAGGGATTTACTTTTATTTTTTCAGGCAATACTTTTATGCTCTCAGGATTCTGACACCACCAGCAATTAAGAGGACAACCTTTAAAAAAAACAGTGGTACGGATTCCAGGCCCGTCATGCAGTGCAAATTTTTTGATATCGAAAATTATCCCGATCAATTTTTCCCCGGAATTAATAATTATCAATCAAAAATCCTAAAAAAGAGCCCCACTTTCAACCATATTATATTTGCGGCTAATGAATCATAAATTTAAAAGACTTATTAACCAATATTTTTCAAGTAGTGAAGAATAGGTCAGGAACTATCTAAGTACGGTCTAACTACGCTTTAAATACGCTCTGAATACGCTATATCCGGTTAGAAATTACTTTCTACTGTTTTAACTTACAAGCAGGGGAAAATTCTATCATCTAATAAAAAAGTCAGAACGCCCATTGAATTATTTGCAGCCTATATGGAACAGTTGATTATTAGAGATCGGGGCAATAATACCTTTAATTTTATGGTTCATCCTGCCTTTATTAACTTGCCATCAATGAGATATCAAACAAGATAAGTTCAATAATTGTTTTATATTATTGACTGGAAATTTCCAGGAGATGAAATGGATAAGAAAATCTTTGTCGAAAAAAATGATATAACAAAACTCAAAGTTGATGCAATCGTAAATGCAGCGAACAATTCATTGCTGGGAGGTGGTGGTGTTGATGGAGCGATTCACCGTGCCGCAGGGTCTGAATTAATTGAATACAATCGAAGACTTGGAGGATGTCTCACCGGCGAAGCAAAGATTTCTCCCGGCTTCAAACTGCCTGCAAAGTATATCATTCACACTGTCGGTCCCATCTGGAAGGACGGCAGACATGATGAAGATTCTCTTCTTTCGAACTGTTACAGGAATTCTCTGGAAATGGCAGCAGAAAATGAAGTCAAAACAATTGCCTTTCCATCAATCAGCACAGGCGTCTACCACTTTCCTATTGAGAGAGCAGCAAAAATTGCAATAAGAGAAGTAAAAAATTTCCTTGAAAAGAATGATGACCTGCAGAAGGTAATCTTTGTATGTTTTGATGATGAAACATATAATACATACAATAAAATTTTAAATAATAAGTAAAATTTGACAGGTAAAAACTGCATAATCGGAAGGAAGTGTAATATTTTTCAACAATAACTGTCAACATTATATAATAAAATTAAAATTTATTTTATTTTTTATTATTCTCCATATCCCTTATTTCAGGCATATTTATTGTAATTCCCGCATAAAAAAAAATTGTGGGGATTTTTATGAAAATTAAAATTGCGGTTTTACTTATATCAGCTAATACTATCCTACTCTTTTCCCAGCCAAATCTTTCATGGATCAAAGAATATGATACACCCTCGCTGGATGAAAAAGGTGTATCAGTTACAGGGACGAATAATAATGATGGTTATATTATCTGCGGATATAGATATACTCCAGCCACCGTTCATGATTTATTTCTTATAAGGACTAATACATTGGGCGACACTATCTGGACAAAACAATATGGAATTTTAAACGGTAGTGATTACGGAATGCAGATATTAAAAACAGGAGACGGGTATGTAATTGGTGGAATGCATACAGATCTTTATTTATTATATTTTGACGCATGGCTCCTTAAAATAAATGAAGATGGTGATTTGCTCTGGTCTGAAACATTACTGGATTCAGCAAGAATTAAATCAATTTGTTTAACACCGGACGGTGGCATTGCAGCTACCGGGGGAAAAGTCTTTAATGGTCATAATAAATTATTTATTGCCAGATTTAACCATGGAGGTAACTTACTATGGTTAAATTATTACGGGAATTTTTATGATAGTTTTGGATACGATATAATTTGCTCGCAGGACAGCGGCTTTGCAATCTTAGGCGGTGCGGTTGATTCAAACGCGACAAATACAATTAATACCTGGTTACTTAAAACAGACAAAGACGGGAATGTGGGACTGAGTACAGTATATAATATTTATAATATAGACGGTAAAATAGATCAGACATATAGTGGTGACTTTTTACTTTCAGTAGATATGCTTGGAGCTATATCTTTTTTAAAGATTAATAGCAATGGAGAGATCCAGAATTCTTTGACGCTTTCAGATGATCAAAGTTCCCCTGAACTAATACAAACAGAAGATTCAAATTATATCCTCATGTACACAACACCTTTCGGAAGCAATGATTATTTTTCCATTATTTTTAACAAAACAGATCAAAACTTCAATAATATTTGGACAAAAGAAATTTTCGGAGAATCTCATTACTTTGGTTATGGGTTTATTATTACAAGTAATAACAGTATAGTGGTTACCGGATGGGCAGATCCCATAAACATTCAGAATAATAGCATTCTTCTGGCAAGGCTTGATGGAGACATAACTCCTGTAGAACTTTTTGCTTTCAGAGGAAGAGTAAAAAAAGACAAAGTAATACTGGATTGGGAATCGGCAACAGAGATTAATAATCGCGGATTTGATATAGAAAGAAGAATAGGCAAAAAATGGGAAAATATAGGATTTGTTGCAGGATTCGGGACATCTTCAGAATCTAAATCATACTCCTTCACAGATTCTTCAGTTACATCCGGTTTAATAAATTATAGACTTAAACAAATAGATCTGGACGGTTCATTTTATTATTCAAATGAAGTTGCGATAAAGGTAAATTCATTTTTTGATTTTGCACTGGAACAGAATTATCCGAATCCATTTAATCCAGCGACTAAAATTTATTACTCAACACCTGGTGATGGAAATGTCAAGCTGGAGGTCTACAATATCCTGGGACAAAAAATTGCAACATTGGTAAACGAGAATAAGACTCCGGGAAGATACTCTGTTGAATTTAATGCTGCCAATTTAGCAAGTGGAACTTATATTTATCAATTGATTTCAGGGAAATATAGTCTTGCAAAGAAGATGATCCTGCTAAGATAAGTTCATCTCAGGAATAATATTACTACACCGGCAACAGCAATGAATGCACCTGAAATTGCCTGTGTCGATAGGTTTTCCCTGTAATAATATTTTGATATAGGAAGCATAATTATCGGGACTAATGCCATAAGGGTTGATGCGATTCCGACCTTGGTAAATTCAATAGCTACAAGACTCAGTGTCACACCCAATACGGGGGCAAGAACAGTAGCAGCTATAGTTGCTTTAAGTGCAGGTATTTCATTCTTATATATTTTAATGGGATTTTTGTACCTTTTGAATAATATTCCGATAACAAGAATAAGCAGACCGGCACTTGATAAACGGGTGAAACTTGCAACGAAACCATTTACGTAACCTTCAGCAAATGCAACTTTTGCGAGAACAAGTCCTCCTGCCTGTCCTGCCGCTCCTAAAAAACCGGATAAAATTCCTATCTTATCAAAATGACCCTGGACGGATGAACTATGGCTTTTATCTGTAACTACAAGCAGCACACCGAAAATCGTTATGAACATTCCAACAATGCCAATGGGCGTAATGATTTCATTCAGAAATATCCAGGCGAGCAATGCACTGATTGCCGGAACCAATGACATAAGAACCATACCCAATCTTGCCCCGATTTGCTGATATGCTTTGAATAAAAAAGAATCTCCAAACACTAAACCTGTAATGCCGCTAAGTATAAGAAATAAAATCTGCCTTGAAGATAAATTATAATCAATTCCACCAATCTCCACAACCAGGAAAAGAATAATTGCTGCAAGAACTATCCTGTTAATATTTACCTGGACAGAACCCACTTTAGCAGCAGCAAAAGCAAACAGAAAAGAAGTGACAGACCAAAGGCAGGCTGTGAGGATTGCGCTCAGTTCACCGACGTAGGGCATAAAATCAAGATAAAAGATAAAAGTAAAAAGTTCAAAGTATAAAGATCAAAGTTTAAAAATTGGAAGTAAAAAGAATAAAGTTCTTACAATTAAAAATAATAGTTTAAACTCAAAAGAAAAAAAGTTTGGTTTTTAATTCACACTTAAGCTCGTTTGGATTAGAATCGTCAAATATTTTTTAGTAAGGAAGATTATCCAATCTGTTCTCAATTCTTTATTCTTTTTACTTTATACTTTTATCTTCTTCCCATTTCTTTAATCTTTTTAATTTTATCTTTTATCTTTAAACTTTACCCCGCGCGCAAAGCATTCACAAT
>DATICR010000046.1:0-3919 GCA_035456745.1 Ignavibacteriaceae bacterium | reverse complement strand
ATTATTGTCTTAGTTTCTTCCTTTAATTTAGGAATGATCCAGTCAGCAGTCCGGAAAGGATCGTCAATTGTTGCCATGAAAGTTCTGCCCTGAAGATTGAGAACCGCCACCTTTCCTTTTTTAGTTTCTGATATATAATATCCGTTTCCGTATGTCCCTTTGGGATAATTCATAGGTCTTATTGCACGGGGTTCAACTTTGAGATATTCCTGGGATTGATGTTTGTCCCACGTATGATTTCCTCCGGTTATAACATGGACTCCAAGATTAAATAAAACTTCGCCTTCCTTATTTGTACAGCCCTTACCATCCGACGCATTTTCACCATTGGCAATAACCAGGTCGGGTTTGTACTTTTGAATTAGTCCCGGAAGCCACGTTTGAACCATATCCATACCTGGCTTGCCGACAATATCCCCGATAAAAAGAATATTAACTTGATTCATAATCACCGCAAAATAATTTCTAAATATATCTAAAAGGCGAGTAAATAAAAAAATTATGAGGTAATTACAATTCGATTTTTACATCTTGCACTGCTAATCAAATTAATTTCTTCCTCTTCAGCATAGGACTTTACCTTCAGAAAAAAATTGTCTCCATGGAATTCGAGGAATCAGGTAATTTGAAAAGTCCATAATTTAAATTCATAAAAATTATCTAATTATAATTGAGAAATAACAATCGTCTAATTCCGCACTAAATGCGCTCTGAATGCGCTCTGAACGCGCTTTAATTATCGTAATATAATCGTGGAAAAAAGTTGAATTGAAAGGTGGTTTAATCTTTTAATAATTGAGTTTTATTTTATAATTGTGTTGAAATGAGGATCGGGGAGCCAGGATAAAAGTTTAAAATCAGATTTCTAAATTTTATTTTAATCTTACCTCATAGCTATACCTCTTTTTAAAAGAAAGTAGTATCTTTGATAAACAATTTGCTTAATGCTTAAAGACGCTACTGACATACCTCTCGAACAAGCTTCATTCTCAATTATAGATATTGAGACCACAGGATTATCTGCCCGCTACAACAATATAATTGAAATAGGTATAGTGAAAATTTCAAATCTCAAAATCGTCGATACATTTCATTCGATGATAAATCCAGGCAGAGCCATCCCCTATTACATAACCCAGTTTACAGGAATATCGGATGATGATGTCTATAATGCCCCTTTTTTTGAAGATGCCGCAGATGATATTCTTAAATTTATTTCTGAAGATATTATCGGGGGGCATAATTTTTCTTTTGACAAAAGTTTCCTAAAAAGAGAGCTGCTTTATGCCGGGAAGGGCATTCTGTATAATGATGATATCTGCACTTTAAAACTGGCAAGAAGGATGCATCCTAACCTTCGAAGCAGATCGCTCTCCAAGATGTGCAGATTATATAAACTGCATAATGAATATTCACATAGGGCACTTTCGGATGCAAAGGTAACGGCGCAGCTTTTAATCAGGATGATTGAAGACCTGCGTGACAATCTTGGCATTAATACCGTCAATGAGCTGCTGCATTTTCATAAACAATCTACGGTTAAGGAAAAATCTTCGCGTATCAAAGAGTCGCTTCGTGAGGACATATCGATATTACCTCAAGCGCCCGGAATTTATTATTTCCTGAACTCAAAAAATGATATCATTTATATAGGAAAAGCTAAATCACTGAAGGACAGGATAAAATCATACTTCTCACCCACTGCACCGCGAAAGGCAAAAAAAATTGTCGGTCAGGCAGCCAGAATAAAGATAGAAATTACAAATACTGGACTTACTGCGCTGCTGATGGAAGCTGAATCAATTAAAATTGTTAACCCAAGGCATAATAAGCAGCTTAAGGAATATGGGAATAAGTATTTCCTGCGGATTGATTGTATCCATTCATATCCCGGAATAGATATTTGTAATTATTTTGATTTTGATGGAAGAGATTATTTCGGATTGTTCCTTACAAAAAAGAAGGCGGCTGCACTGCTTGAAATGCTTCATAAAACATTTGCTCTCAGGGAATGCAGCGATGTTGAATTTATTAAAGAGAAAATTTGTTTTCTGGCGGATATTGAAAGATGTCTAGCACCCTGCGTCGCAAAGAATCATGAAGAATATACTACTGAACTGGATAAAGTATATGACTTCCTTTATGGAAAGAACCAATATGCACTAACACGATTATTGCATAAAATGAAAGAATATTCCGAAAAGCAGAAATATGAAAAGGCGGCAGAAGTAAAAGAAGTGATTGATCTGATACTGAATCAAACATTCAAATCTTCCGTACTTGCTGAACCTGTAAATAAGGCAAATGTATTATTTGAAATTCGCGGTAACTTTGAAAATGACTATATGCTTCTTCTCTCGGGAAAAATTTATATCAAAAAGTATAAAGTAAACGGAGAAGATCATTTTGAAGAAGCACTAGATGATTATTATAGCGGAACAATTAATTTATCTTTACTTCCATGTGAAGAGGATCTGGAAAAGATGAAAATAACATTGAATTGGCTTGTTAAGAACAGAAATAACGTTAGGGTTTTTTATTTAAAAGAATACAGGAGTAAAGAAGAGCTTTACGGAAGAATATCCACGGGTAAATTCACACCGCCTCCTCCCCAGGAAGTATATTATGATATCAAAGAATTTTTGAATCAAAATGGAAATGAGCAGAAAATTGAAGAGGGTAGTATTTAGTTCGGGTATTTCAGTCGAATCAATGTAATTAATAAAATGAAAAGTTGAGAAGAGATATGAGATTAATGAATAAAGCGGGTTTAATAATCTTCATTTGTTCAGTTATAATTTTCGCCCAAAATAAAAATTTAACTATGGAACAGGTTATTCTGCACGGTTATTCATTGACACCTGAAAAATTATCAGGGCTTAATTGGATCCCGGATACTGAAGATATTTCCTTTATTGATACACTAAATGGAGAAGAGAAAATATTCAGACAAAGTTATGATTCAAATGAAAAGAAAGAGATTATTGGATTATCAGCATTCTCAAAAAAACTGAATTCGGAAAAAGCAAATCCATTAAACAGATTTCCAAATATAGAATGGGTTGATAAAAACAGTTTTAAATTTGAAATGAAGAACAAGCTCTACAGCTATAATAAAAAAACAGGTAAAATCAGAGTATTAAATTCGGTAGATACTTCAGCAGAAAATATTGATTATGCAACAAATAATGGTGCGGCCTATACTCTAAATAATAATCTTTACGTTGCGGTTAATGGAAAACAATTACAGATAACTAATGACAGTGTTAAAGACATCGTAAACGGTCAGGCAGTTCATAGAAATGAGTTCGGGATTATAAAGGGAACCTTTTGGTCGCCTTCCGGGAAATATCTTGCATTTTACCGGATGGATGAGACAATGGTTACAGATTATCCTATTGTGGATCTTACAGTCAGACCTGCAGTTGTGGCTCCGATTAAATATCCCATGGCGGGAATGACAAGTCATGAAGTAACCGTAGGGATTTATAATACAGAAGAAGGAACTACACACTGGCTTAAGACCGGTACCCCTAAAGATCAATACCTCACAGGTGTTACCTGGGATCCAAATGAAAAACTTATATACATAGGAATCCTTAATCGCGATCAGAATCATCTTCAACTTAAAGCATATGATATAAAAACGGGTAAAGAAGTAAGAATTTTATTCGAGGAAAGTAATGATAAATATGTTGAACCTCTGCAAGGACCAATTTTTGTTAAGAATCAAGATGATGAATTTATCTGGGTTTCATTCAGGGACGGATGGAACCACTTATATCTTTATAAAACCGATGGCAGCTTAGTTAAAAAACTGACTGAAGGTGACTGGAATGTGATTGATTTCGATGGATTCGATAGTTCCGGAGAAAATATTTACTTCACTTCCACAAAAGACTCTCCGATTGAAAGGCAG
>DATICR010000045.1:0-4049 GCA_035456745.1 Ignavibacteriaceae bacterium | reverse complement strand
CATAGCTTTTCCTATTTGTTTTTTTTGGTTTTTGGTTTTGCTGTGGGAACAAGGATCACGCTCATGTTCCTTCCTTCCATTTTAATGGGAGATTCAACCTTGGCAAGGTCTTCAGTTTGTTCAATGAACCGTGTTAACAGTTCTTTGCCTTGTTCGGTGTATGCCATCTCCCTTCCTTTGAACATTACCACAGCTTTTACTTTATTTCCTTCTTCGAGGAAGTTTACAGCGTGTTTAACTTTAAAATCAAAATCGTGGACATCCGTGTTGGGATGTAGCCTGATCTCCTTAAGCAATGATACTTGTTGATTCTTTCTTTGTATCTTTTCGCGTTTTTGCTGCTCATACTTAAATTTTCCAAAATCGATAACTTTACAGACTGGTGGTTTTGCCTGAGGAGCAATTTCAACTAAATCCAGGCCCCTTTCCTGAGCAATTTTTTGGGCATCACGTGAAGTATAAATTCCGATTTGGGAACCATCAACATCTATCACCCTTACTTTCGGCGATCTTATTTCTTCATTTACCCTTACACTATCTTTTTGAGCGATTACTTACCTCTCTGATTGTTTATATCTTTTTTAAAATCTCATCCTTAATATTATATATAAAATCTGACAAAGAAAAAGTTCCAATGTCACCTTTTTTGTGTTTTCTTACAGAAACTTTTCCTGATTCTCTCTCTTTTTCTCCTATTACCAGCATATATGGAACTTTTTTGGTTTCCCAATCTCTGATTTTATATCCAAGTTTTTCGTTTCTTTCATCAAATTCTACACGTATTCCCGAATTATTTATTTCATTTGATACGGTTTTGGCAAACTCAATGAAATTCTGAGAAACAGGCAAAATTGCTACCTGTACAGGAGACAGCCATAATGGAAATTCACCGGCATAATGTTCTATTAATACGCCGATAAATCTTTCGAGGGATCCGAAAGGTGCACGGTGAATTACAACCGGTCTGTGCTTTATTCCGTCACTTCCCATATATTCAAGATCAAACCTTTCAGGCATAATATAATCAACTTGAACTGTTCCTAATTGCCATTGTCTGCCGAGAGCATCTTTAACCATAAAATCAATTTTGGGTCCGTAGAACGCGGCTTCTCCTTCTTTAATATGATACTTTAATCCCATTTGATCCGCGGCTTCCTGAATTTCCCTCTGCGCCCGGTCCCACATTTTTATATCGCCGCCATACTTTTCAACATTATCATCCCTGAAGGAAAGCTGGGTCGTAAAATCCTTAAATCCCATTGTTTCAAAAACTACCTGGATAAGTTCAATAACATTGCAGACTTCATCTTTTAATTGGTCCTCACGGACAAAAATATGGGAATCATCAACAGCAAATGAACGAACTCTTGTTAATCCGTTTAGTTCACCTGATTGTTCATAACGGTATACTGTTCCGAATTCAGCGTATCTTATCGGAAGATCACGATAGCTCCTGGGTTTACTTAAATAAATTTGAAAATGATGAGGACAGTTCATCGGCTTCAGCAGATATTCTTCTTTGCCATCTTCAAGTTTTAGTGGTGGAAATTGGCTTTCTTTATAATATGGATAATGCCCGCTGGTCTTGTAAAGATTAATATTCCCGATATGAGGAGTGATGACCGGTTCATATCCCCGCTTCCGCTGCTCACTTCTTAAATAATTTTCCAGGGTTTCTCTTAAGATAGTACCTTTGGGTAACCATATAGGAAGTCCGCTGCCTATGCTATTGGTTATTAGAAAAAGTTCAAGCTCCTTGCCGAGTTTCCTGTGATCCCGTTTTTTTGCTTCTTCAAGCCTTTCTATATACTCATCAAGCATTTTCTTCTTTGGAAAGGAAATACCGTAAATTCTCTGTAGCTGCTTGTTATGCTCATCGCCTCGCCAGTACGAACCTGAAACACTTAAAAGCTTTACATATTTTATTCTACCGGTGGAAGGAAGATGCGGACCAGTACATAAATCAGTAAAATCGCCTTCATGATAAAGACTTATAATTTCATCATTTTCATTTATCTCACTGAGAATCTCTACTTTATAAGGATCATGCCTTTCATTAAAATATTCTAATGCTTTTTCCTTGGATAATTCCACGCGTTCAAATGAATTGTTGTCTTTTGTAATTTTTTCCATTTGCTGTTCAATAATCCTGAGATCATCTTCACCGAGTTTCTTATTTATATCGAAATCGTAATAGAATCCATTATCAATTGCCGGCCCGACGCCAAATTTTGCTTCCGGGTAAAGTGATAAAATTGCATGGGCCATTAAATGAGAAGTAGAATGCCAGTATACTTCTTTTCCCTTCTCATCATCAAATGTAAGAAATCTGATAACAGCATTGTTGTTAAGAGGGACTTTTAAATCTCTTACTATTCCGTTTACTTCAACAGCGAGCGCTTCCTGAGCTAATTTCTGCGAAATTGATTCGGCAATCTGTAAGCCGGTGATACTTTTATCAAATTCTGCTGTTCTTCCGTCCGGAAATGTAATTTTTATTTTATCCATACCGTTTCTTTAATAAAAAAATCGGAGATATCTCCGATGTGTACAATTGACAATTATCAATTGTAAATTAACAATTATCAATTGTTAATTGCTCACTGTAAATTGTATACAAGTGGGCTCTAGAGGAGTCGAACCTCTGACCTTCTGCACGTCAAGCAGACGCTCTAACCAACTGAGCTAAGAGCCCTTCAATAATTAACAATTAAAAATTAAAAAGTAACAATTAAAAATTTATAATTGTTAAATGTTCATTGTAAATTGATAATTATTCCAGGTACCGAGGGCCGGACTCGAACCGGCACGGGTGTAAACACCCACAGGATTTTAAGTCCTGTGCGTCTACCAATTCCGCCACCCCGGCATATAGTAAAAAGAACAAAAAATTCAATTTAAGCGTGTAAATATAGAGAATTACGCTATTTCTTGCAAGAAAAAGGATAGAATATTGAAGTTACCGAGATTGCTTTTTTCCTGATACCCATAAATAAAGGGACTTCCTCAATCGCAAATAAAAATGTCAGCCTGACTTAATCAGACTGACATTATTAAAGATGTATTTTAATCGTGCTCTATGGAATCAACGGATTCATGGGACTAAAAACACCGTCCGGATTGTAATGCCAAATCCAGGCATGCAAAGTCCACAACTGGAATTGTTGATTAGCATCCCAGACATCCAGATCTCCGGTAAATCCTTCGGGCGGATTTTGTGAAAAGGATAGAGGGACAGCATATTCAACAGCTACAAGCTGCATATTTCCATTTCCAGGATTAGGTGTATAAACCAAAAGTTCTGGTTTATCTAATTCAAAAGTAGAATCAACAAATTCCGCTTTCATAAAATGGTAACCCATATGAGGAATAATAACATTTATATCCTCATATCCATCGGCAATAGCAGTGTTAATATTATGATATTGTGCTGTTGCAATTTTTACCTGCTGCAATTCAAGGAGAGTAGCTCGAGGGATCCCATTATATTTTTGAAGCGAAAAATCTTTTGAGTTCGTCGAAAGATTCTGATCTGTAGAATTTAACTGATCTACAGGTGTGTTTTCCTTTTGTCCGCACCCCATAATTAATAGTACAAGGAAAAGAGGAATTGCTAAAGAGTTAATTAAATATTTCATAATGCCTCCTGGTTAATAATTATTTATAGAAATATGGATCGAGAACGGTCACTTCAGTTACCTTATCAACGGGCAGATTATTTATTTTGGCAGCCCGTCGTATTGCATCTTCAGACGGGGCGTCATAGATACAAAAAGTTTTCTTCTTATCAATTGTCACGTAAGAATGAACCCATGTTACCAGATCTTCGGCATTGTTCGAAACAACATTCAGACAAAGATCTCTTCCAACTTCGTTTATCGGGATGTTAAGACCAGTAGGAAATGTTCGTTCTACAACAAATCTGTGCATAACAGGTTTTTCTGTAGAATTTTTTTGTGGATTCTCCTGAGCAAATCCATTGCTTAAAAATGTCATCATCAAAAGAACAATCGACATCATTAAAGACAGTTTCTTCATTTGAGTACCTC
>DATICR010000044.1:0-3108 GCA_035456745.1 Ignavibacteriaceae bacterium | reverse complement strand
AGTCCTACCCCACGATCTCGCCGCTGATACTTTTGAATATCTCGAATTTGATATGCAGGTGGCCCTGCTAAAAGCAATGGGGTCTGAGGAGGTTGCCTCCATCCTAAATGATATGTCTCCTGATGATCGTACCGCTCTGCTGGAAGATTTGCCGAGTAGTGCTGCCAGGCAAATGATGATGCTTCTTTCTGCTGAGGAAAGAAATGTAGCCCGTACGCTGCTTGGTTATCCGGAGGACAGCGTGGGAAGATTAATGACTCCTGATTACCTGGCGATTAAACCGGAATGGACAATTGAGGAAGTGCTTAATTACATCAGGGTTAACGGTAAAGATAAAGAAACTATCAGCATTTTATATGTAGTAAATGAAAAAGGAAAATTAATTGACGATGTAAGAATCCGCGACATTCTCCTGGCTGAATTCAATCAGCAGATACTTGATTTAATGGATGAAAACTATATTGCCTTAAACGTTTATGACGATCAGGAGACAGCGGTAGAAATATTTAAGAAATATGACAGAGTTGCATTGCCGGTAGTAGATTCATTCGGAGTATTGTTAGGCATTGTTACTGTGGATGATGTGCTTGATGTTATTGAAGAAGAAGCCACAGAAGATATTCATAAACTAGGAGGTGTTACGGCCCTGGAAGAAGCATATTCCTCCATATCATTATTTGAAATGATAAAAAAACGTGCAGGCTGGCTTGCTTTATTATTTGTAGGTGAGATGTTCACTGCCACAGCAATGGGACTATTCGAAGGGGAAATCCAAAAAGCAGTAGTTCTGGCTCTTTTTCTTCCTCTAATTATATCAAGTGGAGGAAATTCAGGTTCCCAGGCATCAACGCTTGTTATCCGTGCACTTTCGCTTGGAGAAATATCACTAAAGGATTGGCTCTTCGTTGTAAGAAGAGAAATATTTACAGGTATTTCCCTAGGTGGAATTCTTGCAGTAATAGGCTTTCTACGAATTTCTATCTGGCATGTTGCAGGGAACGCCTACGGAACGCACTGGCTACTCGTAGCGATAACCGTTTCCCTGGCTCTAATCGGGGTTGTATTATGGGGGACCTTTTCAGGCTCAATGCTACCGTTTGTATTAAAAAAATTAGGAGCAGACCCAGCAACCTCAAGTGCCCCTCTGGTTGCTACCATAGTAGACGTAACCGGTTTAGTTATTTATTTTCTGGTTGCCATATTTGTTCTCCGAGGGACAATGCTGTAAAATTAAAGGGAATGAGGAATAAGTAGAAAATCAGTGGGCAGAGCAGAAATCATTACTATTTTTTTGAAGCAAAAGGAAGCGAAGATTTCTGTTTACAGATTCCGTTTAGTACTTTGTGCTATTTTTATCCTTTAGAAATATTTAGCTGTTATAAAGGCAACAAGCGGATAATTAAGGGGCAACAAGGGATCTGATAGTCCTCTTTAAGTCCTTTACATTCCTCTTAAAGTCCTTTTTAAGTCCTTTTTTCAAGATTCAATCAGTTGAAATAATTTAGCAAGAATAAATTTCGCAAAGCTGCCTGTTAGGAATAACCCCTATATATTCTGATCATCCAATCAAAATTTCAATGCGGACAAAGATAGGGATATTGAAAAAAGAAATCAAATGAGATGGCAAAGAAATGGGGACGTATTTTAAAGGATAAAATGCAAGAAAAAAATTGATTTATTTTAATTAAATCAGTTAAAGGGTTTTTAATTCCTCAGATCTGGCAAATTTTATTTATTGACTTAACTATTTTTAGTTATTTTCTTTTGAGACTGCAATGAAACGCCTATCAATCTCACATAATTACCCGGTTTTTTATTTTGTCCTTTCCCCATTCCTAAGTAAATTTGCACTTAATAAAAAATCAATTTAATCGTCGAAATAAATCAAAAACGGGCATAAATTTTAAGTAAATATGGGAATGCCAAATCTCTAAAGTAAAGGATCTATATGAAATTGCTGGATAAAATTAATAATAAATCTGCAGTAATTGGCATTATCGGTATGGGTTATGTAGGATTGCCGCTCGGATTGGAATTCGCATCAAAAGGATTTAAGGTCATAGGTTTTGATCTAGATGAATCGAAGGTAAGGAAACTTAATAAAGGCGAAAGTTATATAAAGCATATAGCCCCATCCAGAATAAAAAATGTTCTTGCAAACCAAAAATTTTCTGCCACAAGTCAATTCGAAAAGCTACCTGAGGCAGATGCGATAATCATTTGTGTTCCTACTCCATTGGATGACCACAGGGAACCCGATATGACTTATATTATAAATACCACTGAAACAATTGCAAAGTATCTACGCAAAGGTCAGTTAGTTTCACTTGAATCAACAACATATCCCGGTACCACAGATGAAATTCTCAAGCCGATGTTTGAAAAAGCAGGAGAACGCGACGGTGGGAAAAAGTTTGTTGCAGGAAAAGATTTTCATCTTTCCTTTTCCCCTGAACGCGAGGATCCTAATAACCCTGATTTTAATACTGCTACAATACCGAAAGTAGTAGGCGGTGTTACCCCTGATTGTGTCAAAATAGCGACAACTCTATATAATAATGTAGTAGTTAAGACTGTGCCGGTTTCTTCCACACGGGCAGCAGAAGCAACAAAGCTGACAGAAAATATATATCGTTCAGTAAATATAGCCCTTGTCAATGAATTGAAAATGGTATTTGACCGGATGAACATAGATGTTTGGGAAGTTATAGACGCTGCAGCCACCAAACCTTTTGGCTTTCAGCCATTTTATCCTGGTCCGGGTCTTGGAGGACATTGTATTCCAATTGATCCCTTTTATCTTACCTGGAAAGCGCGTGAATTTGAAATACACACACGGTTTATCGAACTTGCCGGTGAAGTGAATACTTATATGCCTTATTATGTAGTGGAAAAGAGCGGAGAGGCATTGAACCGAGTGAAAAAATCGTTAAATGGTTCAAAAGTATTGATACTTGGAGTAGCCTACAAAAAAGATGTGGATGATATGAGAGAGTCACCGTCTCTGAGACTTATTGAGCTTTTTCGTGAAAAAGGATGTAATGTATCTTATAATGATCCCTATGTATCCAAACTTCCCAGAACACGTAAATATAATTTCGATATGAA
>DATICR010000043.1:0-11318 GCA_035456745.1 Ignavibacteriaceae bacterium | reverse complement strand
TGGGGAATGGAATGCTATTTTGATATAGGCGGTACAGGAAGGTTATTAAATGGTTCAACTGTTAACTTCAACTGGCCGGTCGCTACATGGTTCCAGGTAATAGTTACTGTTGATCTTGATAATGACCTGGCAGAGATGGAGATAGCAACAAACCCGAATGATGTAACTACAATTGCTTCCTGGCAGTGGACACGTGGAGGTACGATTCCACTATCTTTGGATGCGAATGATATTTTCGGAGCTACCGCAGATGATGAAATGTATGTTGATAATTATTACGTGGGAGATGTATTCCCGCCGATTATCCCTGTTGAATTTACTGCATTCACTGCTAATGTAAGTAATGGCAATGTTGTTCTTAACTGGGCAACAGCAACCGAAATAAATAACCGCGGATTTGAAGTACAGAGAAATTCCGGCAGTGGTTTTAATACTATCGCATTTGTTCAAGGTAATGGAACAACAACACAAGCTCACAATTATTCATTTATTGATAAATCAGTTGCCGAAGGAAACTATTCCTACAGGTTAAGACAGGTAGATTTTGACGGAACATCAGCATATTCAAATATTGTTGAAGTTCAGGTCGTTGCTCCTAAAGTATTTGCACTCGAGCAGAACTATCCTAATCCGTTTAATCCTTCAACTCAAATTAACTTCAGTCTTGCAGCTGATTCTAAAGTTTCTCTGAAGGTATTCAATATTCTCGGACAGCAAGTAGCAACTCTTCTTGCCGGGGATATGACTGCAGGTTCACACCTCGTAACCTTCGACGCTTCGAACCTTTCAAGCGGCGTTTATATCTATAAGCTTGAGGCAACCGGAGTAAATGGAAACAATTTCAGTGCAGTAAAGAAAATGGTATTAACTAAATAATACTTTTTTCACAGTTCTTCCCGAACAGCCCCGGTTGAAAAACCGGGGTTTTTTTTATCCGCGATGTTTTACCCCAATATATTATGTACATTAAAATGCACAAAGGGAATGATAAATATGAAGACTTTACTTCCTTGTCGTTTAGAGTCCTTTATTATTCTTTAACCTAAACTGGTAAAGCCAGAGTATAAATCAGATTTTGCTAAACAACCTGATTACTTAAAAGATCTTCAAATCTTAATTTGAAATGTATTCCCCGAAGCGTGATCAGCAGTTAGACCTGCCTGCCTTCTGAAAAGGCAGACCAGGATTCGCCTAAACGATGAATCAGGTGATACTTGGTAAAAATTACTTTTAGGTTTTATATTGTGGGATGAATAAATATTTGTTTTAAGTCTGTTCTCTGCTTGTTTGAACGTTTGTCAAACGATTGTGAAACGTCGGTAAAACATTGTTAAAATATCTTTATGGGTAAATTTTGATGGCATCAAATTTGTCCAAAAATATCATTTTCCCCTGCGAAACGGTTTTATAATAAATGACTTTCTGTTATCGTATTATATAACTTTTTCATATAAATTTCAACCAAACAAAAAGATAATCTTTAACTGGGCTGCCTGCCTGCCAGGCATTGCAGGTAATGATAAAAATAATTTGTATGGATACTTGCTAATTTAATTTTATTTATTTAATATAAATTAAATGATTGTTAAATTTTAATAATTAATGATTCTTATTTATTGTCTATTAACAATAGTTATTTGAAGTTAATAGATACAAATAAACCAGCGATAATATTAAATTCATTTCTTATTTCTTTATTCTGTGGTGGAAAGAGTAATGGCTGTTAAATTTACACTTTAATCTCTTCAAATAGTCTTATCTCAATAAATATGATCAAGCGTTCGATAAATAATTAATAATTTCATAATTCTTTGGAGGTAAAATGATCAGATTGGTTTCTTTACTATTTGTTGTAGGTTTGACTTTTTCATTATTCGCACAGAATACACCTGTGTTGATGGGAAAAGGTACACCTGTTTTCCATAATGTTTCCCGGGATGTCCTATACGAACAGATGACAAATTTCGGAACCAATAGCTTGGTTTCCCAGAATTTTGAAGCTGCTTTCGATGCTTATGACGACCAGGGAGCAGATGATTTTGAAGTCCCGGCTGGATTTATATGGACCGTTGAATCCATCGATGTACTTGGTGTATATTTTAATGGCGCAGGTCCTGCAAATTCTGTGAATGTCTGGTTCTTTGCAGACAATGCAGGTCTTCCAGGTTCTGAAGTCTACTCAGCAATGGATGTAGTTCCATCAGCCGGTCTTGGTGACGGAGCATTCTCTATTACCTTGCCGGTCGCAGCGGAATTGACCGAAGGCATATATTGGGTTTCTGTACAATGTAACATGGATTATGGTGTTGGCGGAGAGTGGGGATGGACAGAACAAACACAATCCGGTTCTGAATCTGCCTGGGAAAATCCTGGTGGTGGTTTTGCAACAGCGTGCACAAACTGGGGTTACCGTGTAACAAACTGTGCAATCGGAGCTGCTCCATACTATGACTTCTCATTCAGATTAAATGGAACTTCTTCCATAATACCGGTCGAGTTGACTTCTTTCAATGCTTCCGTCAATGAAGGTGTTGTAGAATTGACCTGGACCACAGCAACTGAAAAGAACAACAAAGGATTTGATGTAGAGAGAGGCATAAATGGAATATTCAAATCTATTGGATTTGTCCAGGGTAATGGAACCACCACACAGAATCATACATACAACTTTAAAGATAATGGCCTTGCTGCAGGAAATTATTCATATAGACTAAAACAAGTTGATTTTGACGGAGCATCCACTTATTCACAGGTAGTTGAAGTAAAAGTAACTGCTCCTTCAGCTTATTCCTTAGCACAAAATTATCCGAATCCGTTCAACCCCAGTACAATCATAAATTACAGTCTCACTGTTGATTCGAAAGTGACTATGAAGATCTATGATATATTGGGCCGCGAAGTTGCTACATTATTAAATGGTAATATTACTGCAGGAAATCATAATGTAACTTTTAATGCAGCAGGATTTAACAGCGGTGTTTATCTCTATAAAATTGAAGCAAGCGGATCAGACGGAAGCAGCTTTTCATCTGTCAGGAAAATGATACTTACAAAATGATATGACATTTACTTTGAAAAGTATGCTGATGAAAATTTCAGAATAATATCATATCAAAACAAAAACAAAACTTACGGCCCGGAACAAAAACCCGGGCCTTTTATTTTCTGTCAGTGATATATTGGTCTGAATACTCAGTTAATAGGATTTAATAATAAACCGGCTTTTTTTATTGAAAAAACAGTAATAATTTTTTCCCATACCTCTTTGAAATAGAACCCGATATTTGTACCTTATATAAGATTTGATCTTTTTATATGGCTGAGTTGATGTAGTTGTTTTAAAATTTCAATTATTTCAATTTTACCGAATGGGTTTCCTATGAAAGATAAATTACGAAGAGTATTAGATTTTTATCAGGAACCATATAATACAGAATCAGATTTTCATGACCATAAATATTTTTGGGGATTTTTACTTATCAAAAGAATACTCAATTCCGATTCCTCCTGTAAATATTGGTTAAGTCAATTAGCAATTATAAAAGCAATCCCCAGAGCAATTCCCGTTGGGATTCTGTTATCAGAAAATCATAAAAATAAAAAATTGAATCAGATAAAAATTCTCTGTTGTAGTTGATCTGAATTATTTTTTAGAAACCATTTAATTGATTAGAATTTTGCCAGGAGGAGGTGGTTTTAACAATTTTCTAATCATCTTACACCAATTATTCAACTTTTAACCGGAGTTGTCATATGAAGAATTTCTTAATATTATTATTCGTTTCATTCATTGTCGGCAGCATAATCTATGCTCAGCAGATCCCGGATTTTACCGGAAGACATTTAATCACCGGGCAGCAGAATGGTATCAATCAGGAAAGATATATCACCGTGCCAGTAATCAATAATTCGGAACAAATTCCTTCCGCCTCAGGCAGTACATATTATAATGATTTGTTAACAGGAACATTTGTCCGTTGGAATTATCAGGATCCTGTATCTATCGGTGACAGATGTGCAGTAAGCGGCAATGGGCTTTATGGGGTAGTGGGTTGGGGTCTTAATAATCCCAGAATTACATTATATGGAAATAATAATGCTACACCAATCTGGGAATACTCAGTAGCAAATCAACTGCAGGTTAATTATGTCTCCATAAATTACAACGGGGATTTAATAGCTGCAGGAGCATTCCAGAATGTTTATGTTTTCAATAATTCAAGTAATGTTCCGATATTTAATTTCGATTTAAACTCACTTGGTGGGGTACCAATAGCAGGTCCGGTTGGACTGGCACAAAATGAAGACTTTTTAATAGCAACATCCAATTTAACAGACTCTTCAATTATCCTTGGGTTTAATACATCCTCAACTACCCCTGCCTGGTATGTTAAACTGGTGGACCCGTTAGGCGGTAGTGGAAATGTGCAGGGGGTCAGACTTTCGGGTAACGATTCATTACTGATTGTAAATACCTATGGGCATTTCTGGGTCATGGAGACATTTACCGGAAATATAATTTACGATGATGTTATAAATCCCATCAGCGCCAATTCGGGAACACAGGCTACGCAGGGAATAAGTTATGACGGGAGTATAATTGCTACAGTAAATTATTTTGGATATGTCCGGGTATTTCAAAAAAGTGGCGGTACTTACAACCTAATTTGGCAGGATCAGGAACCACCGGGAAGCTTTTATAACTGGGCATATTGTGTTGATGTATCAGGGAATGGAGAATATGTAGCTGTGGGGACATTAATATTTGTCTCTTCAACAGAAGTTAACGGAACGGTTAAATTGTATAAAACTGAAGGAGGAGGAACTCCATTTTGGATTTATAATAATTGCGGAGATGCTGTAACATCAGTTTCCTTTAATGGAGATGCAAATGTATTAGCTGCATCATCCTGGGGTGCTCTGAATAATTCAACTGCTGATTTATATGTATTTAAGACATGGGAAGGTAGTACACCCATTTTTACTGTGAGCACAGCCGGTTCATTTTTCGACGGTAAAATTTCATTAAACGGAACATCTTTAATTACCTCCGGTAAGGCGGTTCACGCAAGGACATTCGGAAACGGCGGTCTGGTATATAATCTTTCTGTTGATACTTCAGATACAAATATTCCTGTTGAGTTATTATCATTTAATGCAAATGCTAATAATGGTAATGTCACACTTAACTGGTCCACTGCAACCGAAACCAATAATCATGGATTTGAAATTCAGAAAAATTCAGGCAATGGCTATGAAGCATTAACCTTTATCCAGGGTAGCGGAACCTCAACTCAGTTACATAATTATTCCTTCATTGACAGGAATGTGTCTCCTGGAAGTTATACTTACAGGTTAAGACAGGAGGATTATGATGGAACTTCAAATTATTCGGGTATAGCTGAGGTGACAGTTGGTGTTCCTGATGAATATCTGTTAGGACAAAATTATCCCAACCCGTTTAATCCATCAACACAAATAACTTTCAATCTTGCAGCTGAATCAAGAGTAATTTTAAAAGTATTTAATGTACTTGGCCAGGAGGTTGCAACTTTGCTGAACGAAACAATGGCAGCCGGAGGGCATAGTGTTGCATACAATGCCTCTCAGCTTAACAGCGGTGTATATTTTTACAGGATTGAAGCGACTGGAATTGATGGGAGCCGTTTCACTTTAGTGAAAAAGATGATCTTAACTAAATAAAATAGTTTAAAAAATGAGCCGGATCTCAATATACCGGCTCATTCTTTTCAAATTTATCTTCTGGGAAAAATTCCTAAAATAAAATTACTTCTCTCTATAAAGATTTCTGCGAATATAAAGATTGAAGCAGCTTGATTTTCAGGGTTCATATTCTTTTAGCAATGAAGTTTCAGTTGATATATATCCTGTAACTTATTCTCTTGAACAGAATTACCCCAATCCGTTTAATCCACTTACTATTATAAATTTTAATTTGAAAGTGGAATCAAAAGTATCATTAAAAGTATTTAACATCCTTGGTCAGGAAGTCACTCAGTTATATAATGGTTCAATGACTGCAGGTTTACACCAGGTTAATTTTGATGCTTCACTTCTGAACAGTGGTGCATATTTTTATCGCCTTGAAGCAAACGGAATTGATGGTTCAACATTCTCTTCAGTTAAGAAAATGATGTTAACTAAATAGTGTCCTTTGGTACCTCTAAAAAGCCGGTATTTTTGCCGGCTTTTTTATTTGGCCTCTATTTACTGCTATATTACTACATTGCTACTTCCAGCCAATTTTAATAATTTTACCCCGATTTTTATAAACTGAAAGAAAAAAATGAAATTTATTATACCATCCATTCTTTTTATAACGGCAATATTTATGTCGGGATGCAGCAGTAAAACTTCCCGGGATTATATGATGGCTGCACATGAAAGTATGATGAAAAAAAATATTCCTGAAGCAATCAGCAATTATGAAACTGTGGTCAAGGATTTTCCAGGGAGTGAGGATGCTCCGGAAGCACTATTTCAAATAGGTTCTCTTTATCAGAACAAAATGGTAGAAAATATTTCCGAGAAAGAGACTTACCAAAAAGCCTCGGAAATTTTCAGACAATTATTTGATAAATATCCTAACCATAAAAAAGCACCAATGGCTTTATTTCTCTCCGGGTTTATTCTGGCGAATGATTTAAAGAATTATGATGCTGCTACTTCTACCTACAATCTTTTCCTGAAAAAATATCCTGAAAACGAACTTGCCTCTTCCGCAAAGGAAGAACTTGACAATATGGGATTATCTCCCGACCAGATATTGCAGAAGAAAGCTTCTAAAAATATATAATGGCAAAAGTTTCACAGGATTATAAAAATTATCTCAATCCTTCCATTGTTTCCAAATTAAATTCACTGGAATTAAAAGCCAGGTTGGTAGTAGAAGGATTTATGGTAGGACTTCATAAAAGTCCATACCATGGTTTCAGTGTTGAATTCACAGAACACCGTCCGTATATGCAGGGAGACAGTTTAAAGGATATAGACTGGAAAGTTTATGGAAAGACCGAAAGATTTTTTATTAAGCAGTATGAAGAAGAAACAAATCTTAAAAGTTATCTTCTGCTTGATACCAGTAAGTCAATGCAATATCAGTCAGATGGAAACATTTCAAAACTTGAATATGGTGTAACCCTTGTTGCAGCTTTAAGTTATCTGATGATTAAACAAAAAGATGCAGTAGGGTTAACTATTTACGCAGATGAAATCAAATCTTATTTTCCGCCCAGAGCATCCAAATCGTACCTTCAGGAGATACTGAAAAATCTGAGTTCACTTAAAGCTTCAAACAGAACAAACACGGCACCCTGCCTTAATTCTATTGCAGAAAAAATTAAGAGAAGGGGATTGGTTATTATCATTTCTGATTTATTTGATGACGTTAATTCGATTCTCACCGCTCTGAAACATTTCCGATATCAAAAGAATGAAGTGATAGTATTCCAACTTCTTGATCCTATCGAGAGGAGTTTTTCATTCGGCAAGGATGCCATATTTAAAGATCTTGAAACTGAAGAAGAGATGACCACCCGTCCATACCAGATTCAAAAGGCATACCAGCAGGCAATGGCAGACTTTGTAAACACAATTAAGAAAGAATGTCTGAATTCAAATATTGAGTATAATCTGATTGATACCTCAACTCCTTTTGATAAAGCACTCTTCAGTTATATTCAAAAAAGAAGTATGCTTTACTGAAGCAGCTGTTTTATTTCACCAAAATATTTATCCAGCAGATATCCTGATTTCGTCTTATCTGCTGCTTCTATTATAATTCGTATTATAGGTTCAGTATTTGATTTTCTGAAGTGAACCCAATGATCGCTAAAATCAATTCTTAAACCATCATCTGTATTAATCTTCTCGGAACCGTATTTATTTATTAATAAAGAGATAATTGAATCGGGATTATTTTTCCCAATTATTATTTTCTTCTTGCTTATAAAATAAGAAGGGAGACTATTTTTGAGTGCATCCATTGTCCCGCCAAATTCAAGCAGGTGCTGCAAAGTAATCGCAATTCCAATAAGAGCATCCCTTCCATAATGAAGAGCAGGATAAATAACGCCGCCGCTTCCTTCACCACCGATAACCGCATTTACTTCTTTCATTTTTTTTACTACGTTAGCTTCCCCAACGGGTGACCGGTATAATCTGCAACCGTATTCTTTTGCTATGTCCTCTACGGCAAGAGTAGTAGAAAGATTTACGACAACATTTCCTTTTTCTTTTGAAAGGATAAATTTAACTGCCTGTGCTATAGTGTTTTCTTCACCAAAAGGTTCACCTTTTTCGGTTATCAGTACTAGTCTGTCGACATCGGGATCAACCACAATTCCGAAATCTGCATTATTCTTCTTTACTTCATTCATAGTGGCAGACAGGTTTTCAGGAACCGGCTCGGGAAGACGTGGAAAAATTCCCGTCTTCTCACAATTATATTCTATTATTTCACATCCGAATTCCCTTAATAATTCCGGAATTATATATACTCCGGCGCCATTCACGCAATCAGCCAAAACCCTGAATTTTCTTTTTTTGATTTCCTCTTTATTTATGTGCTTCATTGTGAGCACATCATGCAAATGCCTTTTAATTCCGTCCGAATAAAAATAGCTTTTACCAATTTTATCCCAGCTTTTGAATTTATTCTCCGATAAGTTCAGAATTTTTAGCAGAGCTGTGTTTTCATCCGGTGTCATAAACTGGCCGGTAGAATTTAACAGCTTAAGTGCATTCCATTCATTAGGATTATGACTTGCTGAAATTGCAATACCACCCTGAGCATTTAAAGTTTTTACCGTGTATTGAACTGTAGGTGTTGGGCATATACCTATATCAAGCACATCAATCCCTTTAGCATTTAATGTTGCCTTTACAATTGAGTTAACCATTTCCCCGGTAATCCGGGCATCTCTTCCTATTATAACCTTACCTTCTCCGATAAAATCGGCATAAGCAGAAGTAAAATTAACAATCACATTTGGATCCAGTCCGTCTCCAACGATACCTCTAATCCCTGAAATACTGACCATCAATGTAGACATTAATCCTCCCAATATTTTTCATTTCCAAAAACAAAAATAAACTATTTTTTGGACACTACAGGGTAATATATTTATTTTAGCGATATCTTATATTATCCACTCAGATGGCAGAAACAGAGCTCAAAAAGAAAATAAGAAAAGTTAATCATTTACTTCTTAAAAGATTCGGCATCCCTGAAAGAAATAAAAAATCACCGGATCCAGTAGATTTATTAATAGCTACGATTCTTTCTCAAAATACAAATGACAGGAATTCATATACTGCATTCAGGAACTTAAAGGATAGCTTCAGAAACTGGGATGAATTAGAAAAACTTGCTGCGTCGAAAATCGAAAAATATATAAAAGTCGCAGGACTGGGCCAGCAAAAATCAAAAGCAATAAAAGGATTTCTCAAAAAATTAAAAAGGGAAAAAGGAACAATATCCCTGAATTATCTGAATAAAAAAGATAACTTTGATGTAATTGGTGAACTAACCGGTTATAATGGAATCGGGGTAAAGACAGCCAGCTGTGTTCTTTTATTTGCAATGGGCAGAAATATTTGTCCTGTAGATACTCACGTCCATAGAACTTCAAACAGGATCGGATTAGCAAATACTAAAATTCCGGATAAAACATTCCTCATTTTAAATGCAAATCTCCCCGATGGAATTGCACATCAGTTTCATACCAACCTAATACGGCTGGGAAGAGAGATTTGCCGACCGGCAAAACCATTGTGTTTTGCTTGTCCATTAAAAAATATCTGTGAATTTCCCTATAAAAACCTTCAACCGGTAGATGGAAAAGTAACGAACCACTTTATGCTGCTGGATAATGTTTCCTGATTCCATAAGTATTTGTGATACAGGAGATTACCGTGCGTTAGAAAAAGGTTCAAATTTTTATTTATGACCAAATTCGATTAAATTAGATCGTTTTAATAATCCAAACAAAAAAATCACAGGAGATAAGTAATGTCAGAACAATTAGGCATTATTGGTTATGATTATATTGAATTTTATGTCGGCTCTGCCAAAATGTGGGCTTATTGGCACGCAAAAGCGATGGGATTTCAAATAAAAGGATATCTCGGTCCGGAAACCGGTATAAAAGACAGAGTATCATATTACCTTGTAAAAAATAAGCTTCAATTAGTTATTACCTCATTTGTAAAACCAACCAATTTTGATGTTGCTAACTTCATTCATCAGCACGGTGACGGAGTTAAACGCTGGTCATTGAAAGTAAAAGATGTTAAAAAAGCATTTGATACCGCAGTGAAGAATGGAGGTATCCCTGTCAGATCCCCTAAGAAATCAAGTGATGATAAAGGTTATGTAGAAGAAGCCGCTATAAAACTTTATGACGATGCCGAAATCGTTTTTATCAACAGGGATAATTATAAGGGAATTTTTAAGCCGGGATTCAGTGAACCACGTTTGAAAATTGAGGTCGAATCAAAAGAGACCGGATTGAATGAAGTCGACCACATTGTCGGTAATGTAAGGACAAATGAAATGAATCTTTGGGAAAATTATATGAACAAGACTCTGAATTTTGAAACATTCATTGAATTTGGAGCAGGGGACATATCTACCCAGTATTCCGCACTGCTCTCAAAAGTTGTGCGCTCGAAGGATGGTGCCCCGGTTAAGAACCCTCTTAATGAACCCTATGAGGGACTAAAAAAATCACAGATAGAAGAATACATTGATGAATATGTCGGTTCTGGAATTCAGCACATTGCTATCTCGACAAATAACATTTTAACGACGATAGACAATATGAGAAAGAACGGAGTTGAGTTTCTCACTGTTCCGGGTTCATATTACGATATTCTAAAGGAAAAAAAGCTTAGCTATATCGAGGAAGATATTGAAGACCTCAGAAAATATGGTATACTTTGCGATACCGAAGGCAAGGGTTATCTTCTGCAGTTATTTACAAAACCCATAGGTGATCGTCCGACTTTCTTCTATGAAATCATTCAGAGAAAGCAAGGAGCAGAGGGATTTGGCCAGGGTAATTTCCAGGCATTATTTGAATCAATAGAAAGAGACCAACAGGCAAGAGGGAATTTTGACAGAGATTGAGATCAATATTTATAATTAAAATAATGGAGGTTCAAAGTGCCATACTATGTTAGAGTAGGAAACATTCCTCCCAAAAGACATATAACCTTTTATAAACCGGATGGTAAATCACTCTACCGGGAAGAGCTTTTTAGTACAAAAGGCTTTTCAGGTATTTATTCAAATA
>DATICR010000042.1:0-2339 GCA_035456745.1 Ignavibacteriaceae bacterium | reverse complement strand
GCCTGTACGGAGTAATAAGGTTGTCCAGGGACATTATAATCTTGATTCAGGAAGACACCTTGATATGAATGAGAAGGATCGCTTCCATTTTGATATACCGTTGTATTATCAGGATAAAAAGGTGAAGTTCTTGATCTGTATTGCAACGCATCAGTACCAGTTTCTTTCATCCCTCTGTTTCGTACGCTGTTTCCGAATAAGGGATCGGCATAATCAATATACCAGGGGTCTGCAAAATTTATATTTCCAATGTTTAGAGATGTACCCTCGAGAGAGTTCTGGATAGTAACTCCTTCATAAGATGGATAAAATGAAGCTTTAAAATAATCACCGGTTGATATTGTAGTAAAATTCTGATGATTGGGAATAACCACATCTTCATTTTGAATCCACTGCCAATATTTTTGATTAGTATTTGGTTTAAAAGCCTGACTGCTTTGCAACCCCAGGTTTGAACCGGGAGATAGAGTAAGATTGAATGGAACATCGGTGTAAATCCAATCGGTGCCCTGCCTTTTGCCAACCTGACCGAATGGGGTGCCATCTTTATCTACCTGTATTACGGTAATCTGATCAGAATAATACGTTACACTTAAAGAGACGTTATATGAAAAGGAAACATAATAATTGTAGTCTTGTTCATTCTGGTTTTTTATGCCGATATGTACTTCATTTGAACTACCATTAACTGCTGCCTGAACTTTATCTGTTAGCTGAGTGAAGGAATATTCAGTAATTGTAGCAGGACTTGTACTCCATAAAGTTCCGGTCCCAATATTAGAATAGGTTTGGGGTAGGCCGACACCAAATGAAAAATCGTGATATTCTATCTGCGCGGTTGAATAATGACCAGCCCAGGTAATAATGAATTTTACCTCCGCTAATTGTCGATTTGCCGGCACATAAGAATGAATATTATTCCAGATAATATAGCTTCGCCAAGTATAGCCATTCACACCGGCACCTAAATACCCGCTGCCGGATACGAATGAATTGTCATGTGAATACCATTTAATAAAATGGCTTTCTCCAGGGATATCAACTGTATATGTTTGCTGGGCAACATTTATTGAGATGTATATCAAGAATACAAAGACAAGAGTAAAAAATCGTTTCATAATTCTACTCCCTTATTATTGATAAAACTAAATAGTTATTTATATTTGCACTGGAAATAGAAACCCCTCACTATTCCTGGTTATTCAGGATAGTAAGATATGGTTACCAGCCAATTGGGTTATTATTTCCATTTTAAGCGGGACGGTGCAAACGTCCCGCTGAATTTAATACGGTATACTTGTTCCTTTCTTAATTACTAATTCCTATAATTATTAGTGCAGATTCACCATTAAAACCTACTGCTGCAACTATATTATTATTAAGAGCTATTGAACGAAATACAGATGTATTCATTTGCAAAAATTCGTCGTAAACTTTCCAGTTCATACCATTAAAGTGAGCAAGAAATCCATAATTGCCGCAGACAAAAATATCATTAAGGTAATTTCCCCTTATTCTGTTTGTATAATAAAAAGGTATTGATATTTCACCTGTCCAATTGCCTGCTTTGTTATTATAAATACCATCACCACTTGTGTATAAAAATTTTCCGTTATTTGTCCAGATAGAGGTAACTACTTTTCCATTCCAGTGAATTGAATCAATACTATTAGTTTCATTTATAGTTAGTATCCTTCTTTTAGAAGGATCATATCCGGAGGGGACGGCACAAAATAACTTTATTTGATCTTTTGACTCCTTCGTTACTCCCCATAAATCATTTACGTTAGCATCTGTCCCGCTCTCTATTTTTGACCACTGTCCGTTTAGGTAATGAGCAATGCTTCCTGATCTACCTGCAAAGTACATATCATTTGTACTAGAGCCCCAGGCTTTTGACAATGATAAATTTGGATCGACTATAGAACGGACATCATACATTACCCAGTTTTCTCCATCTCCTTGAATTGGCAGGCTACCAACCGCCCAAATATCTGTCGCCGTGAATGCGAAAATTCCTTCTAATGGTACGGTTATTAAATTACCTCTGAAAATCGTTTGTATTCTTTTTAATTGCCATTGATTCCCATCCCAATGAACAGCATTATAAGGTAAGGGATCGGGTTGTCCGAGAGTATCAAGCAGATATATCTCACCTACCGCCCAGATATTATTCTCATCTATTATGGCCACATCATATAGTGTGCAGCTTCCTGCCTGTCCTCCGAATGTCCAGCTCTGCCAGGTGAAGTCGTGGCTGGTGGTGTCCATAGTCGTAACATCAATCAAATTGCTTGATTGGCCTGCCTCGCCGGCAGGCGGGTTGATTGACTGAATGA
>DATICR010000041.1:0-7580 GCA_035456745.1 Ignavibacteriaceae bacterium | reverse complement strand
AGTTTCAATCTTCGCATACTTTCATCGAAGGCACGTTTTGCTTTATCAAAGCCGTGTTGATTATTATCCAGTTTGGTAGTTACAAATATTTCTTCTCTTGGTATCCTGCTTTCCTGAATTGCTTCACCGATATATTCTTCGTTTTCATACATTTGCGCTGTATCAATTAATCTGTATCCTGCATCAAGAGCTGCTGTCAAAGATTCTTTCACAGTTTTCTCACCTTTGATCAAATATGTGCCGAATCCTAAAATTGGCATCTCAATCCCATTGTTTAGTTTTATCCTTGTACTAATATTAATATCCATTTTGTTCACTCCGCTCAAATTCATCTTATTAATTTCGCAAATATATAAGAAAGTCATATTGATTTGGTTCAATAGATCGCAGCAAATCAAACCTGTCTAAAGATGGATGTATCAGCCTTCGTTTAATTGTAAAAACTGCCCGTTGACATTATAGCACTATAACCATATCTTGCGCTTGAAAATTTTTAAATCTTCGGATTTTTATCCATCAGATTAGTTTAAGGGGAATGAGACATAGTCATTAATCATACCAAATACCAACTTAAAATAATTCCTAATTTCAATGAGGCCGTTTTGAGGCCGAGTATAGGCTTGTTATCCCTTGATTATCCGTAGGAAGTTCTTCAATTTTTAATCAATAAAAATCGGTAAAAATTACAGAAATTTTCACTATTTGAATCTGTATAAGATTGTCTACAGGATTGTGGAATTCTCCCTTTAAGACTTTTACAAAATATATCCACTATTATTTAATAAGTGTTCCCTGGTGAAAGAAAATTTTCCATTCATTATCACAGAAAATCCAGATTGAACTGCGGTACGAATTCTTACCTGCTTTTTCTCTGTGCGCATAATAAGTAACCAAAGCTACATTTTCTAAAAGTAAGTTTAATTTAAAATTTTTTATCCGTGTATGAATGAATGATTTATTTTTTATTGATTCAATTGTTGCTCGCTTTGTCCAAACCTTTCCTGATGAACCAATCTCTGTGAAATTTTCAGCTAGAAGATGTTTCAATTTTTCGGGATTATTTCTGATCTTCTGTGAAAGAAGTTCTGTCTCAAGTTTTTTAAGATGTGATGAAATTTGTTTTTGATTCATTAAAAAATTCGTTTTTTAAGTTAAATAAAATAATAATTAAGGATTCAATTCATCTCACCAGGGGATGACTGAGTTCATAGTTTCCATAAATAATTGTTCCATATTACTAAAATTCAACAATTAATTATGGAAGTTAGCTGAATATTTTTTGTCAGTTAAATATAAATCTTAAATGCAATTTTATGAATAACTGAGGATTACTATGAAAAGGATTTTACCTGTCATTCTACTTACAACATGTTTTTATATACCGGAACTTTTCTGCCAGATTCAATCTGATAATGTGTTGTTCTGCAGTCAGAAAAAGATTAACTCTGAAAACCTTATAAATCCTGCTGAGATAAACGCCAATATCCCTCATTCTTTTGATGCAATAAATTATGAACTTGATCTGAATGTTTATAATTGTTTTCTCAGTCCTTATCCTAAAACCTTTACCGGATATGAAATATTGACCTTCCAGGCTGATTCAACAATAAACAGCATCTCATTAAATGCGGTGAACGCCTCATTGATTATTCAATCGGTCGGACTGGCAGGTTCATCCTTTACACATTCAAATGATATACTGACAATAACTCTGGATCGCACCTATAATCCCGGGGAAACTGCAGAAGTCAAAATAAATTATTCGCACAAAAATGTTTCCGATAATGCATTTTATGTAAGCAATGGATTTGTATTCACTGATTGCGAACCACAGGGAGCTAGAAAATGGTTCCCTTGCTGGGATAGGCCCTCAGATAAGGCAACATTTAATCTTAAAGCCAAAACACCTGCAAATGTTAAACTCGGTTCAAATGGAATCCTCCAGGATTCAACGGTTTCCGGTGATACTATTTTATATAACTGGGTCAGTAATTTTCAGGTAGCAACATATTTAATGGTTATGACAGCAAAGGTAAATTATAATCTGGATATTGTTTACTGGCATAAAATATCAAATCCAAACGACAGCATCCCTATCAGATTCTACTGGAACTCCGGAGAGAATACAGATAATCTTCATAATATAGAATCAGTCCTTCCGGATATGATGACTTATTATTCCACTCTTTTTGGTGAACATCCTTTTGATAAAAACGGATTTGCAACATTGAATAGTCAGTTCCCATGGGGGGGTATGGAAAACCAGACTCTGACAAGCCTTTGTCCTGATTGCTGGTCCCAGGGTTTAATTTCACACGAATTTACACATCAATGGTTCGGTGATATGATCACCTGTGCAACCTGGGCTGATGTCTGGCTTAACGAAGGATTTGCTCAATATGGTCAGGCACTCTGGCGTGAGCATCTTTATGGGCATAATGATTACAAAAATGCTATTGAAAGCTATGCTGATTATTATATGTCTAATAATCCGGGATGGCCGATTTATAATCCAGACTGGATAAATAATATCCCTCCGACAAGTGTATTATTTAACCAGGCAATTACTTATGATAAAGGTGCATGTGTCCATCATATGCTGAGATATGTTATGGGAGATACACTTTATTTCCGGGGTCTAAGGCATTATGCGGCTGATCCTGAACTGAGGTTTAAAAGTGCGGTTACTACGGATTTCCGTGATGACATGAGTGAAACTTATGGACAGGATTTAACATGGTTTTTTGATGAATGGATAAATCAACCTGATCATCCCGCTTATGAAAACGGCTACTGGATTCTTGACCAGGGAAGCGGTAATTGGCAGGTCGGTTTCCTTGCAAAACAAACTCAGACAAGTACACCATTTCATAAAATGCCTGTTCAAATTGAAATATCATTTACATCAGGTAATGATACAACTGTGCGAGTGATGAATGATGTCAATAGTCAGGTGTTTACTTTTAATTTCAACAGAGAACCCTCAAACGTTACTTTCGATCCTGATAATAATATTGTTTTAAAAACGGCAACACTTACTGAAATAACACCAGTATCAGTAGAACAAAATGACTTAAAACCCGATCATTATCATCTTGCCCAGAATTACCCGAATCCTTTTAATCCTTCAACTACTATAGAATATTCCATTCCTAATGGAGGAATTGTGAAGATTATGATTTTTAATATTCTGGGGGAGGAAATCAGGACTCTTGAAAACGGATACAAAGAAGCAGGTGTCTATAAAATTAATTTCAATGCATCAGACTTGCCAAGCGGGATATACTATTATAGAATTGAATCAGGTAATTTTATTTCGGTCAGGAAGATGATTTTACTGAAATAAGGAAAATTTTCCTAACAGTAAATAATGACCGCAGGTATGAAATTATAAGATTAATTGATTATTCAAAAGTAATTACCTGAAGTGATTCTTTTGGGATAATCTTTTACTCTTTAACTATTCCATTTTCGACAGTAAAAAATGCTGTCACAGAACTGAGAATGGATAAAATTACTGAAATAAGTACTATCAGGTTAAATGCACCGACAAAGGAGTATTTAATATCTGATGAAATTTTTTCCTTTTGCTGAATATCAAGATGCGCAGGCGGTCTTGTTTCTCCAAGTTTATTCGAGCTGTCAATTAACGCGGTTTTTATTTCTGGCGGAATATTTTGCTTATCTGCAAATTCCTCAAGATTATTTTTGAAAGAAAGAATTATCACCATACCAAGTAAGGCAATGGCTATCAGTCCTGCAATCCGGGCCATTGTATTATTTATGCCGGACGCTATGCCTGTATTATGAGAGGGTACGGATGCCATTACTGCAACTGTTAATGGTGCAACAATAATCCCCATTCCTATACCCAAAAACAAAATGGCGGGAAAAAATGTTTCCCAGTATTCGGAAGGTCCTCCGGTTAATCCGGGCAAAGTCATCAGAAATAATCCAAATGCGGAGATTATGGGACCTACGATTAGTGGTTTGCGTACCCCGAACTTATCTGCATATACCCCTGAAAATCTCGACATTACAGAAATCAGAATTGCAAACGGGAGTGTTGCCAATCCTGCTGAAGTTTCGGAATAACCCTGAACCTGCACGAGATTAAGAGGATAGAAAAATAAAGACGCATTTAATGCTGTATACATAAATAAAGTTAAAACATTGACTCCGCTGAAGGTTCTGGATTTAAATAAATGCAGCGGCAGCATCGGATGATCACTTTTCAACTCGGTTAGTATAAAAGAAATAAGGAATATAAATCCAAGTGTAAGAGAGAGTATAACTCTGATTTCACCAAAGCTTGTTTCGGAAGCTTCAAGAAAACCATATGTCATTCCCCCCAGACCAAATGTCGCCAGAATTGCACCTGTTATATCCAGCTTTTTTGCAGAATCATCTCTGCTTTCAGGGACTTTCGTAAATAATGCCAGAATGGTGAATATTGCCAACGGTAAATTAATATAAAATATTAATCTCCATAAACCTGTTCCGGCGAGCCATCCTCCAAGAACTGGCCCGGCAGTAGTAGTAAGTGCGCTGAAAGTTGACCAGGTGCCGAAAGCTTTTCCTCTTCTTTCAGAAGGAATTACTGAAGAAATTATTGACAGACTCCCGGGAATCATCAAAGCTCCGCCTATTCCCTGTAAGCCTCTTGATGCTATCAACATCTCAATTCCCGGAGATAATCCGCAAAGAAGAGAGGCTATAGCAAAGATAAATATACCAACGATAAATACTTTTTTTCTACCATACAGATCACCCATTGAACCCGCGACTAACATGAGGGAAGATAAAAAAAGTACATAGATATTAATAATCCATAATAAGGACTGACTGGAAATATTTAAGTCTTTCTGAATTGCCGGGAGAGCAACGTTTAGAGCAGAAAAGTCAATGAATACCATACTTGACGCAAGTATAGTTGCGACTAATGTCCAATTCTCTGCTGAAGAAGAATGGCTTTTTATCATTTATGGAATTTTGATAGTTCTGTTAAAATTGAATAAGAAAATAATAAAAACTATTGGATTAGCAATAATTTTGTTTTATTAACAAAACCTGATATTTCTCATCACTTTGCACCCTTGTTCCCCTGAGATAATAAATTAAAAAACATCCAGCAGCTTCAGAGCCATAATAAATATTGCTATTACCAGGACAATTTTGATTGCCTTCTCGCCCTTTTTAACCGATAATTTTGCCGACCACCATCCTCCGGATGCATTTCCAAGTCCCAGAATTATTCCCCAGAACCAATTAACATTTCCGGTGAAAACAAAAATAAGAAGAGCAGGTAATGTAAAGACCAGCACAATGAAAACTTTGTGCATATTTACGTAAATGAGGTTTAGCTTTAAAAGATGCTGCAATGCTGCCATAAGCATAAAACCTACTCCCACTTGCAGAAATCCTCCGTAAAATCCTATTCCAATCATTGAAACATAAAGCTGCCAGGAAATTTTCTGATTATTTTCTCCATCTTTCGTGTTTTTTGCTCTGGGTAGGAACATCGAAATGATTATTCCGATCATCACTATTCCCAGAATTCTCTCAAATAATTCATCATTCAGTTTTACTGCAAGCAATGCACCGGCTATGGTACCGGGGAGGGTCAGTAAGGATAACTTAAGGCTTAATTTAAATTGACTGTATTTTGACCTTTTAAAAGAATATACTGCTGCAATATTCTGCATTATGACCCCAATCCTGTTTGTGCCGTTCGCAACAGATGATTCGAGTCCAAGAAAAATCAGCATAGGAAGGGTGAGTGATGAACCACCGCCTGCACCGACATTTATAAAACCGGAAATAAAGGCGACTACGAAAAGAAGAATAGCTGAAATGATATCTGACAAGAAAAATTCCTGTATTTTTTGCATCGAAATATACAACACTAACAAATCAGGTTGAAAATTTATTATATCAAATAATTATCCCGGTGCAGTCCAAAATAATTTATAAGATGCCAAACAATTTTGTATTTATGGTGTTAGATATTTCCATTTATGATTTAGGAATTTCATTTGTGAAATTCTAATCTACTCTTATTCTCGTTTGGTGTGTTACTTCGTGTCTTGGAGACTTCGCAGCAATATATTTCTGACTGATTTGAATTATAAAAATTCCTAAAATATTTCTTAGGATTCTTTCAGGTTGTGAATTTAAAAATTAAGTCCGATATAGAGATGAAATTATTTTTTTAATTTCCACTCTGATGGAAAAAAAGTGTTTGGAAATAATTCGCGGGCTTCATCTAATAATAATGGGTATTCCCTTGTTCTGTACCGGTCAGATACATGAAAAAGAATAAGTTTTCCTGCATTTGCAGCTCTGGCAAGTCTGGCTGCCTGTTTTGCAATTAAATGATAATTCTTCGAGGCAAATTTTTTTTCAGATGATAGGTACTGACTTTCGCAAACCATAGTATCGCAGCCTTTGAATACTTTCCTTATTTTATTTCTTGTCTCATTTTCATAAATAAAATCAGTAAGATAACCGATACTCTCGCCTTCTCTTCTTACAAGAAGCTTATCACGAAATGCTTTAAGTTTGTAAGATTTACCATTGACAATAATTGATTCATCCGAATTAATTGAAAGATTCCTGACTTGTTCAAGCCAGGGGCCGGGAGTCAGACCCGTTTTTGCCAGTGCCTCCTTGTTTATATTAAAAGAAGGTTTTTCTTTAATAAAATATGCAGCTGAAGGAATTATGTGATTAAGAAAAATCACTCTGATAGAGAAATCCGGATTGTCTATAATCAGTCCATTAAATTTCTTTTTTTCAACAGTATATTCCTTGGAAAATCCGTCGGACGTTTTAAAAAGTGAGGTTGAGATTTTATTTTCAGATATATCCGTGATGTACCAGAGTCCGGGTACACCTTCTATTAAATTCCATTTAAATCCTTTTAGTCGATTATGGATTATATCGATTGTTCCAGTTGGTCCGTAAACATATATAGGTTTATTTTTCCTATCGTAGTTTCTCCTGAAGAAATAATCGAAACCTGCTGCATGGTCAATATGCAGATGCGAAAATAAAAGATAATCAATAGTTTTAACATCGTGCTGGTTTAAATCCTTCAGAATATTTTCACCGCAGTCAAAAAGAATCCGGTAAACCTTTGTACCGATGTTTATCCAGATCATTAGTCCGTTGTCCCATCCTGGTTTTCCAAGAACGCGGAAGTTTATGCTCATAGCTGATTAAAAGATAAAAGAAAAAAGTCAAAAGAATAAAGTTTAAGATAAGTAAAAGATAAAAGAATAAAGATAAAAGTAAAAAATATAAAGGTCGATTATGTAAAAGATAAAAATGAGAAGTATGAAGTTCTTTAGAATAAAAAATAAATGTTTATAACAAGATTAAAAAAAATTTAGTAAATAAATGAACCATATAATTCACGAATTGATAGATTTACAAATCTAATGCGAAAATTCGCATATTCGTAAATAAAGAATTCATATAACTTGGTGCCTTCACGGTAACAATGAATTAGGAAAATATCTTATTTTAAGTCAATAAATATTTCATTTTAAAATGATTACTAAAGAAAGGATTTTGAA
>DATICR010000040.1:0-2004 GCA_035456745.1 Ignavibacteriaceae bacterium | reverse complement strand
AGGTATGACCATCTGGAAGGATTAAAAGAACAGCTGACCAGAAAACCCCTGTCTTTACCCAAATTAAAAATCGCCAGAAAGCCTATTGATGAACTGACATTTGATGATTTTGAGTTGATCGGTTACCAGCATCATGACCCCATAAAATTTGAGGTTGCTGTTTGAAGATTATTATAATCTCCGCGGTTGCTCAGAATGGTGTAATCGGCCGCTCAAACGGGGAGATGCCCTGGCATGTAAAAGAAGAATTTAAACATTTCAAAGATACCACTCAAGGATACCCGATTATAATGGGCAGAGTTACTTTTGAAACTCTGGGGAAGCCCCTGAAGAACAGATTAAATGTGATAATTTCCAGTCGACCTGATTATTCTGTTCCTTTTGATGAAGTAAAAATATACAGAAGCCTTACAGATGCAGTTGAATCAGTAACAAATCTTAATCCCGAAAAAATATTTATAATAGGAGGCGGTGAAGTCTACCGGCAGTCTATTTCATTTGCCGATGAAATGATCATTTCAATTATGCACTTTGATGCAGAGGGTGACATTTACTTTCCGAAGATTGATTCTAAAGTCTGGAAAGAAATATCAAGGGATAAAAGAGAACAGTTTGATATCATAACTTATGTCAGAAAATAATTATGACATTGATTAAGATCCTACCCGAAAATATTTCAAGCAAAATAGCAGCAGGAGAAGTGGTTCATCGTCCCGAATCAGTTGTAAAAGAATTAATTGAAAATTCGATTGATGCAGGTGCTGATGCAATTGAAGTAATGATAAAAAGAGCCGGTAAATCACTTATACAGGTTTGCGATAATGGTACCGGAATGGATGAGGAGGATGCTGTTTTATGCATTCAGAAACATGCCACCAGTAAAATTTCCACTTATTCTGATCTTGAAGCAATTACCACTCTGGGATTTCGGGGCGAAGCACTAAGCTCAATTGCTGCTGTTGCTCAACTGGAAATCAGAACCGAGATGAGGGAGGAGGAGATTGGAACTGTTATAAGGATCGAGGATTCGAAAAATATTGTTAAGGAAAAAGGTTCCTTTGCAAAAGGAACCTGCGTTTCGGTTAAAAATCTTTTTTTTAATACCCCTGCCCGCAGAAATTTTTTGAAATCAGATTCAACTGAATTAAAGCATACCGTAGATACTTTTAATAAAATTGCACTGGCCCATCCGGATCTTAATTTCAGATTTTATAATGAAAACGATCTCATTTATAATTACACTGCATCTGATTTACCGGCCAGAATAAGACAGGTTTTCGCTGATAACATGCTGGAAGCTCTTATTCCGGTGGAGGAAAAAACAGATTTTCTTGGTGTCTCAGGTTTTATTGGTAAACCTGCTTTGCTTAAAAAAAGCAGGGGCGATCAATATCTTTTTCTTAATACACGATTTGTTATAAGCCGGCAGATAAATCACGCCGTATTCACAGCATATGAAAATTTTCTTGAAAAAGGTGATTATCCGTTTTTCATATTATTTGTTGAAATAGATCCAAAAAAGATCGATGTAAATGTTCACCCTTCTAAACTTGAAGTAAGATTCGATGATGAAAGAGACATTTATAATTTTGTTCTGGCTGTTGTTAAGAAAAGTCTTGGAACATATGATCTTATACCCGGGATGACATTCGATTTACCCGGTAATGAGGAAAAGCTTAAAACCGATAATTCTATGAAATTTGAAAGAAATGATTTCTCAGACCGAACAGGTAGCGGTGAATTTAAATCTTATACCGGAACGGGTCTTTCTGATAAGGACATTGATTTAATATTTAATGCAATTCCCGATGACGTTATAAAAAGAGAACCGGGTACAATTGCCCATCCCTTTGAAAATGTACCTAAGGAGATTTATCATGAGGTTCCGGGAGATAGCAGTAAGAATTTAACTCCCGAACCGGCTTTCATAATTCAGCTGCATAATAAATATATTCTCTCGCAGATAAAATCGGGATTAATGATAATAGATCAGCACTTTGCACA
>DATICR010000039.1:0-3905 GCA_035456745.1 Ignavibacteriaceae bacterium | reverse complement strand
AATGATTTCATCTGCTGTTATTTTCTTTTCAGAATCTGCAAATACTTTCAGAGAATTTCCCTCTTCATTTATTCCGGAAATATCAAGCTCCCACAAGATACTTGATATTATATCTGCATTAAAAGGTTCGGCAGTAACCTTGAATTCTTTATAAATTTTCACTATGAATTAAAATGAATTGAATAAATTAAAAAAACAAGAACATCTCCCACCTGCTGTAATGTCTGTTCTCCAATATTTTCCATAGTATCTTTATTTGAATGCCAATAGTTCCTTCTTTCATCGGGTGAGTCCGCACCCACAAGTCCTGCATCAATTATATCTATTGTTTTTATACCGGCCTGGTTCATCGGGACATGATCATCGTAAATCGCTCCGCCTTCTCTGGGATTAAAAAGTGTAATATTCAGTTGTGAAGCAATACCCCAGACAAGACTGACAATATCAGGAGCATACTGCATTGAATTTTCCTCTTTCAGAAATGTTGCTTCTTTATCTCCAATCATATCGAGAAGAATAGCGAATTCCGGATAAACACCATCGGGAATATGAATAGAAAAGTATTTTGAGCCGAGACAATAATTATCGAGATCATTTTCTTTCCCATAATCTTCTCCATCTAATAAAACGAGATCAATACCATAAACAGGTTTTTCCTGTTTCAGAATCCGGGCAAGCTCAAGTATTACACCGCAGCCGCTTGCTCCGTCATTTGCACCCGGAATAGGTTGATTTTGTTTTAAGGAATCTACCGAATGTTCAGCTCTTGGTCTCGTATCCCAATGTGCACATATGAGGATGCGGTTTTTTTCAGAAGGATTGAACCTTGCGATTATATTCGTTAAAGATAATTCTTCATTATACCCCTGATAAGAAAACGGCTGGAGGATAATTATATCTGCATACCTGTTTAATTCATTACGAAGGTAAGCAAGCGCAATAGAGTGACCTTTTGAACCGGGATTTCTCGGACCAAAGTCTACCTGAGTCTTTGTCTGCAGATATGCATTATTTCCATTAAATACCGGGATACTATCATTCTTCTGAAGCTCAAACGCAGGTTTCGAAACTACAGTCTCATCTTTATTATTACACCCCAATAATATTAAGGTTGGAATCACAGCAAAGACACTGAGGCGCAAAGATATCATTCTAATATGTAAATTTATATAACTATTTACTTTCAATATAATTTGATATTAGGATACAGATTCTGTCCTGAATGGATCGGGCGTAATCTGTTTGATAAATAAAACCCTGCATAAGAATTGAAAAAGCGATCAGGTGATTATTTTTTGCTTTAGCATAACCCGAAAGGCAGCTAACACCGCGTAAAGTACCTGTTTTAGCATGTACATTTCCTTCAGCATCAGTACCCTGCATTCTATTTCTCAAAGTTCCATCTATACCTGCTATAGGTAAAGAATTATAATATAATTCAAATAACCTTTGGTAATTATAATAAATATATTTTAATACACTCAGGATATGATCGGCACTAAAGAGATTATAACGCGACACTCCCGAACCATCGGCAGCGAGATATGTATTCCTTGGTACACCACTTAAAGTCAGAAGAGAATCGATTACTCTTAATCCCTCTGATGCCGTAACAGGTACACCGTTGAATGACTCGGCCAATGTATATAACACCATTTCGGCGCTTAAATTATCGCTGACTTTATTCATATACGTCATAACATTATCATATGTATGATTAAAAAAAGACAACCATCTTGAGCCTGAAGGGTTCTTTAATACACCCATCTTCCCTTTCAGAGTAATACCGTTCTCCTGAAGTTTTTCCTTTAACAAGGTAAGAAAGTATAAATCAGGTCTGTAAATATTTACGCTCCTCTTAATTGTATCGCCTGCGGCTGATACAGGAGGAGCAATGATCCCTCCAACATAAATATCATTATTCCTGTTCTGCCAATCGCGCGTTACATAAATATTCTGTTCTTCCAATGATGATGTAATGGTATTATTTATAATCCTTACATATTCAGTTTCAGGGTCAGTAAAAATTTGCGCCTTTTCTCCCTGGACGGTACCCAGGACATACACATCAATTGCATTACTATTAATATTTAAGGGCGAAAGGTAGGGGGCATCTGTTGAAGGATTATCATCCCACATCCATCCCCATCCCCAGCTTATAGTATCCTTTTTGGAAATATCTGCATATAAATTCCCATCAATTTCCTCTATACCTAATTTCAGAAAATCATTGATGAAATGATAAAGATCGCCGGTTCCTATATCCGGATCAAAATCACCGTCGACATAAACATCGCCGTGAAGTGTATGATCAATTACATCACCTGTATATCTGACAGATGTAAAAAAATTATGTCTGGGCCCCAGGAAAATAAGACCGGCTGCGGAAGTTAACAGCTTCATATTTGAAGCCGGGTTCAGTAGTTTTTTTTCATTAAACTTATAAAGAGTATCATATGCGGTAAGATCATAAATTTCGATTGCTATATTAGCGGACTTAAAAAAATCATCCCTGAGAAGAGTATCAATTTCATTCCTGAGCTGTTCTTTATTTATCTGAGGAAAAATCCGGGGCGCAAGGAACAGTAAGACAATCAGAAATAAATATTTTTTCAGCATATTAAAAATACTGCCGTACTCTGAATTCCGCACCGAATTTATCTTCTACTACCGTTCTCGCTTTCTGTATTTCTATCTCATCAATTGATACTACTGTCATTATAAGTTTCCCGACATACCGTTTTACATTTTTTGCAAAGGCCACCATTTCATTAAAAAATCTTGTATCGAGTCTCATTATTTTAGAGTACTGCCTTGGATCAACGGTATTTATGCTTATGGAAACGATATCGATAAGACCGTTAAATTCAGGAGTAATATCTCTTTTATTTATAAAACTACCGTGGCCATTTGTATTCAATCTCGTTTTCCCTCCGTTCGCCTTTACATATTTCGCTATTTTCTTCACAACATCCCAGCGTATTGTTGGTTCTCCGTATCCGCAGAAGACAATTTCATTATATTTAGAAGGATCACCTATTTCCTGAATATAAACTTCTGCAGGAGGTTCCTCATCTTTACCCATCTTTAAGTTATAACCATGCAAAACGGCATCTCCCTTCCTGTTGCAGAAGTAACAATCTGCGTTACACCGGTTTGTAATATTTATATAAAGATTGCTGCCAAGCTGATAGGTGTAGCTTATCTTCGATTTATTATCCAGTCCGAAAAATTTAAAAGTATTAAAAGAAGTAATTTTCGCAACGTCCTCTATACTGGCATTATGCACTTCAGCAATCTTCTGAGCAACAAAACGGACGTTCGCCGGTTCATTCCTTTTTCCCCTGTATGGTTCCGGAGTCATATAAGGTGAATCAGTTTCCAGGAGAATATTATTAAGACTGATTCCTGCAAGTATTTTTCTCAGCTCATCTGATTTCTTAAAAGTAATATTCCCGGTAAAAGAAATTATATGGTTCATTTTTATATATTCAAGAGCGTCTTCCAGAGAAGAATTAAAACAATGAAATTGCGCTCTTAAATTATTTCCGCAGTATGAAGATATAATCTTCATCATATCTTCATCAGAATTCCTGTTATGAATAATCACCGGCAGATGCAATTTAACGGCAAGATCCAGTTGAGCCTTAAATGCTTCTATTTGTTTTTCTTTAGGTGAGAAATCATAATAAAAATCCAGTCCGATTTCCCCAACGGCAACAACTTTATTGTGCTTTGCCAGGTTCTCAATTTCATCCAGCCAGGAATTATCCCAGTCTTTTGTATCATGCGGGTGTACACCCACAGCAGCATAAATTATGTCATACCTGTCGGCAAGCTGCAAAGCCTGCCGCGCAGTTGATATATCCGTTGCGGGTACAATAATATGATCAATATTATTTTCT
>DATICR010000038.1:0-2509 GCA_035456745.1 Ignavibacteriaceae bacterium | reverse complement strand
ATGAATACCATAAAATATTTTTAGCAGATAATGTATCCCGTCCTGTTGAAGAATACGCAACTATAACAGGACCTTGCTGTTTTGCGGGCGATATAGTATATAAAAACATAAAGATGCCGAAGGTGAATCAGGGCGATATTTTAGCAGTAATGGATACCGGTGCATACTTCAATGGTTTCGAATCTAACTTTGGTTTTGCTCGTCCAGCAATAATATCTGTTTCGGAAGATCATTATAAATTAATAAGAGAAAGAGAAACTAATGAACATATGGTTATGAGGGATTTGCCAATCAAAAATAATCTAAACACAGAGGTGAGAAATGAAATTTAAAGTTATTGAAAACAACTATACCCTTTTTTCGAATAAAATATCGAAAGATATGGTTAATGCCTGTCTCCTTAACGGGGATGAATTAAGTAATGATCCAGATAAAATTAATTACATACTGAATTTTACCAGCTTTGAAAACCCACGGGCAGTACGCCGCAGGTCAAAATCGGTATTTGTCATATCCTTTGTTGCTGATGGAGAGAAATTAAAAGATGATTTGCAGTCGACCTGTTACACGACTCTGATCAGAACACTCTCGAATCAGTTCATTTTTATAAATCAATTGAACGAAGTCTGGTTTACTACTCCGGAAGCAGGATTTTATTTCTCTGATTATAATCCTCTTGAAATATACCGGAAGATACATCCTATCATCAGTGCGCATTTTGCAACGGATAATAAATTTGTCACAGATCTTCCTCAAAGATTTTACGGCGGCTCGGAAATATTTAATGAGATAAGGCATTATGGGAAAGTGCTGGATGAACTTGGAGTTCTGCCTGTCCCATTTCCTTTAAGAAATTATCTGAGTGTTCAGCAAATGAACCATATTTATAAAATTTTTGGAATAACGGGTGCGAGTTACGGGAATTTAAGTGCAAGGGAAAATATACCTGAGCTTGGCAGAACAACTTACTGGATGACAGGAAGGGGTGTAAACAAATCGGACCTCAGAGAAGCGGGCAGAGATATCATTCTGGTAAAAGATTTTAATGTTGAAGAAGGGACGGCATTTCTGAGCGTGCCTCCTAATTACAATCCCAAAGCAAGAGTCTCGGTGGATGCAGTCGAACATTACCTGATCTACAGGAATTTTCCCGGTGTTAATGCAATAATTCATGTGCACGCATGGATCGACGGAGTCATTTCCACTACACAAAATTATCCCTGCGGAACAAGAGAACTGGCAGAGGAAGTAATAAATCTCCTTTTCAGAACAAACGATCCGACATGTGCAGAAATCGGATTAAAAAATCATGGTCTTACAATAACCGGACATTCACTGCAGGAAATTTTTGAAAGAGTTACCGGTAAGCTTGTAACCCAGGTTGAAATGTCTGCATAGGTGAAAATATGTATTCGCTTGGAATCATAAAAAATCAGCCGGTACGATTGATATTAACAATTGGAGCGGTTGCACTTTGCATTATCCTTATGTTATTCCTGTTGGGAATATATAAGGGTGTTGCGGACGGTTCGGTTGAATACATAAGAAAAAATAATGCCGATCTCTGGGTTCTTCAGAAAAACTGCACAAATATCCTTAGGGGCACTTCATTATTATCTTCATGGCAGGGAAAAGTCATCAGTGAAAATCCCGGCGTAGAATCGGTTTCACCCGTATTGTTTCTTTTATCATCTGTAAGAAATAAAAACGGGTATTCGACTGTTTTTCTGACAGGATATGAACCAGACAGTAAATTCGGAGGACCGCCCAGGCTGGTCAAAGGTAGAAATATAAAAAATGGGAATGAGATAGTTCTTGATGAGGCATATGCCTTGAAATCAGGATTCAGATTAAATGACAGTCTGTCAATTCAGGATGAAACCTTCAGAGTGGTAGGTCTGAGCAAAGGAACCAATGCATTCGTAATTCAATATGCCTTTACAACAATTAACAAAACAAGGTCGCTTATAGGATTCCCTGGACTAACCACCTGTTATATTATTAAGCTTAAACCCGGTGTCAACACTCAGGTAGTCATAAAAGATCTGGCTGGAAGGATGCCCGGGACAATAATATATACCCAGCAGGAATTTTTACAAAACAATATTCACGAAATGGAATCCGGCTTTCTCCCGATACTTTACGCGGTGGCATCTCTCGGAGCGATCGTTTTAACAGTGATACTGAGCCTGATCCTTTCAATCAGTATCCTGGAAAAGAAAAAGGATTTTGCTGTGATGAAAACACTGGGTGCCACATCCGGATTTCTTTCATCTCTGGTTATTAAGCAGGCTTTAATAATAATTTTTGCCGCAGGTGTTTCAGGTATTGTTTTATACTTTCCTATAGTTTCCGGCATTCACCGCCTTTCTCCTGAAGTTACCACTGAAAATACTTTTCTCCAGATATTTATTGTGATGTTGATTGCGGCGGTTATGGGATTAATCAGTTCTTTTGTGGCAATCCAGAGAGTCAGAAAGATTTATGCGCTTGAGGTGTTTTATGAAAG
>DATICR010000037.1:0-2078 GCA_035456745.1 Ignavibacteriaceae bacterium | reverse complement strand
TATTCATATTTTGGTTTGCTTTTAAGGAGGGTGAAAGCAAAATGAATACAGTTTTAATTTCAGAAATTCCAGGTCAATGGTATTTGCCTTCCTCCTTAACAAAATAAACTTCTGGAGTGAGTCAGCTGATACGAAACTCTGCCTATTTTAGGAACAAGCCTGCCCTATTTTAGAAATTGCAGATATTAATTTTGACCGTAATCGCAGTCAGCGTGGCGTTTACTCCCGAAAGTATTCGGGACAGACTGTGTGTTGGTCCGAAGCTTAGCTACATCCTCTCACCTGTTATGTTTTTTCAATTTTTTATTTGATGATACTTATTGCGGGTGGTCGCCTCACACCCATAAGCAACACTGTGCATCCCGATTGCTATAGGAATCGTGGACATTTTTTCTTTTTATTGCAGATTATTTGGAAGACCCCGCTGTGACTGAAATTAAGTTCACTTAGCTTAATTTTGTGTCCTTTATTTTATAATTATGCAACAAAAAAATGGTAAATCTTCACTCAGCAATAAAGAACAGTAATTTGTATTCAAAAATACAAGTAAGTGAATTATTGTTTGTCGAATACACCTGCATGAGAGAAGAAAGCAAGTTAGGCATCTGGTCTGATAATAATTATTTTGCCTTTATTAGTTCCGGCAAGAAGATATGGGAATCCATTTATCATTCTTATGAAGTACATAATGGCGACATCCTCTTTATAAAAAAAGGGGCTAACCTCACGCACCAGTTTTTTGACGACGGATTTTGTGCTATTTTTATATTTATACCTGATGACTTTATTAAAGGTTTTCTCAGTCGCAATCCCTCTTTTCTTGACGTATCCCAAAAAGACCTCTCCGGTCAGGATGCCGTCTTGCGCATAGATAAGGATGAATTATTGGAAAATTATTATCATTCAATACAATCCTATTTATCATTATCTGAAAAGCCCAATGAACAGCTATTGAAGCTAAAGTTTGAAGAATTACTTTTAAGTCTCTTCTCTAATAAGAAACACAGGGCCCTGACCGATTATTTTATTTCTCTTTGTCAAAACCAGGAATACCATATGAGCCGGGTGATGGAAGAAAATTTCGCCTATAATCTCAGACTGGAGAATTATGCACAGTTATGCCACATGAGTCTTTCCGCTTTCAAAAAATCTTTTAAGCAATATTATGCCACCACCCCGGGGAACTGGCTTAAAAACAAGAAACTGGATCTTGCCGCCCATAAGCTTCTGTCTTCCGATTCAGGTATTAATCAAATATCTCTTGATTGCGGATTTGAAGATACATCACATTTTATACGGGTATTCAAAGAAAAATACCAGTTTACTCCACTTCAGTATCGTCAAAAAAAATCAAAAACAACACCCGTTGAGGATAAAACTTCTGAGTCGATTTTTCAAACTTCTTAGACTATATCACCTGCTTCCTTCGCATCTACATTTGCTGCATATTTATTAACCAAAAAAATTTTAAAATGAAAAATGCAGAAGCAGTATTGTCAGTTAAATTTACATCTTCACTTGACCCGGAAGAGTTAATAAAGATTTGTAATGAGGACCTGGAGAACTTCAGAAAAGTACCTGGCCTGGTTCAGAAATATTATATTACAGAAGACACGACAGGTGCTATAAGTGGAATCTATTTATTTGAAACAAAAAATGCACGGACTTCATTCTGGACCTCTGAGCTGGCAAAGAAGATTCCTGCCCGTTATGGTGTGATACCTGAATCACTTCGTGTCGAGCAATATGATATGGCAATAGTGTTAAATAATTCAGCGGCCTGATAAAAGAGGAAGTCATAATGTCCGGGGCTTTAGCCCCGGCATGACTGACAACTTTTTGTCTACTTAATTATTCTCATAGCAGATAAACTTCAAAAAAATAAAATAAATAGAAAATTATGAAATCACAAACAATTTCTATTCAAAAAAAGCAACTTAAGGAAGAAAAAAAAAGCACCATGACAGATGATGGCGATACAAAAGATCTCATTTTACATCATATACTTTCATTTATCGAAAACGACCTGGATACTGTGTTATCGGATTATACAAGTGAATCGGTGCTTATCACGCAGG
>DATICR010000036.1:0-9673 GCA_035456745.1 Ignavibacteriaceae bacterium | reverse complement strand
TTAAGGAAAGAATGCATCAGCGGCTGGATTATGCTGAAAAATTATTGCAAAATGAGCTGGATTTTAACCAAAACGATAGCATTGAAATAAATCGTGAAAAAGAACCCTTCCCTAAAACGGATCAGGAAGCTGAAAAGATCTGGTACGAAAGAGTAAAGTATGATGCATTGAATCTGAAACTTACCGGTAAGGATTGGAAGTCGATTTCTGAAACTTTGAAGAAAAGATACGATAATTATTTAAAAGGAATCGACCAATATAAAAGCGAGGATGTCTTCCAGCAGTTTATGAATGCTTATACCGAATCGATTGATCCACATACTAATTATTTTTCGCCGATCACTTCCCAAAATTTTAAAATAGATATGAGTTTATCCCTCGAAGGTATCGGGGCCCAGCTCAGAACAGAAGATGATTATACAAAGGTGGTCGAAATAATTCCGGGCGGACCTGCATACAAAAGCGGACTCCTGCATCCCGATGATAAAATTGTCGGTGTTGCCCAGGGTGATGAAGGACAGATGGAAGATGTCATTGGTTGGAGAATAACAGATGTTGTTCAGCTTATAAGAGGAAAGAAAGGTACGCTTGTAAGGTTGCTGGTTATTCCTGCTAGTGAAGGGCCAAATGCCAATCCTCACGAAATAAAACTTGTCAGGGATAAAGTTAAACTTGAAGAACAGGCAGCTAAAGATTCTGTAATGGATATAAATGATGAGCAGAAACCTTTTAAGATAGGTATTATAACAGTGCCTGCATTCTATAGTGATTATGAAGCCCAGCAGCGCGGAGATAAAGATTATAAGAGTACAACTAAAGATGTCAGGAGGCTGCTCGAGCAGCTAAAAGAAGAAAAAGTGAATGGTATTATCATTGACCTCAGAAATAATGGTGGAGGCTCACTTCAGGAAGCTGTAAAGATGACTGGATTATTCATTAAACAGGGACCGGTTGTTCAGGTGAGAGATGCGGATGGTTCTATTGACGTTGACAGGGATACTGATCCTCAGATTGTATATGACGGACCTCTGGCTGTTCTTGTAAACCGCTTCAGTGCTTCAGCTTCAGAAATTTTTTCTGCTGCCATTCAGGATTACGGCAGAGGATTAATTATCGGGGAGCAGACTTATGGAAAAGGTACTGTGCAGAATTTAATAGATTTGAATAGACTTATGCCCGGCTCAGGTGATCTGGGACAGGTAAAACTGACAATTGCTAAATACTACAGAATTAATGGAGGTAGTACGCAGCATAAAGGAGTATTGCCAGATATCAAATATCCCACACCGTTCAGCGATTCAAAAGAATATGGAGAAAGCTCTGAACCTAGCGCATTGCCCTGGGATCAAATCGAACCGACAGATTATCAAAAATACGGGGATTTCTCAAGGTACATTCCTGACCTTGTAAAGATGCATGAAGAAAGGGTTAAGAATGATCCAGAGTTCCAGGATTATGCTGCTTCGGTAGAGGACGCTGAAAAATCACACGATAAAAAATATGTTTCATTGAACTATGATATCCGCGAGAAACAGAAGCAGCAGGAAGAGGATGAGAAATTTGAGAGGGAAAATAAAATAAGGAAAGAACAGGGACTAAAGCTCATTCAGAAAGGTGAAACTCCTACAATTAAAACCAAAGAATATGATGCATTACTTGAGGAAACAGGACACGTGCTGTCTGATTATATCCTGTTATCGATTGGTTAAAACTTATCGAAAGTATATCCAGAAATTAAAAGCCGGAACTTCTGTCCCGGCTTTTTTATTTATCCTGCTAACCACAAATGATTGCTAATAGCCTTCACCAACAATTCCTATATTTCAAATTTAATTCCCTGGGCTAAGGGAAGTGTCGAACCGTAATTAATTGTATTGGTCTGTCTTCTCATATAAGCTTTCCACGCATCAGAACCTGATTCGCGTCCACCTCCTGTTTCTTTTTCACCACCAAAAGCTCCACCGATTTCAGCACCTGATGTACCAATATTTATGTTAGCAATTCCACAGTCCGAACCTTCTGAGGATAAAAATGTTTCAGCTTCTTTAAGGTTATTGGTGAATATTGCGGAAGATAAACCCTGCACCACTCCATTATGAATCTTAATGGCATTCTTAACATCACCTGAATATTTTATAAGATAGAGTATGGGTGCAAATGTTTCCTCCTGAACTATTTTATATTGATTTTCAGCCTCAACAAGAGCGGGGACAACATATGTACCTGATTCATATCCTTTTCCGGAAAGTATGTCACCACCGAAGATGATTTTACCCCCCTCTTTCTTTAGTTCGCTCAGCGCATCAACAAACATTTTTACTGCATCTTTATCGATCAACGGGCCAACATGATTTTTCTGATCCAGTGGGTCACCTATTTTTAAAGATTTATAAGCTTTTAAAAGAGAATCCCTGACTTTATCATAGATTGATTCGTGAATGATTAATCTTCTGGTGGATGTGCAGCGTTGTCCACACGTACCAACTGCTCCAAAAACTACAGCGGGAATAGTAAGTTTTAAATCAGCATCCGGGGTAATAATAATCCCGTTATTACCCCCTAATTCCAGGATAGATCTTCCAAATCGTTTTTGAATTGCTTCACCTGCATGTCTTCCCACTTTAGTTGAACCGGTAACAGATATAAGAGGAATTCTTTTATCGTTTATTAATCTTTCCCCTATTGTTGATCCCCTGCCGATAATAAGTGAAAAGATTCCTTCAGGAAGTTCATTTTCTTTGATAACCTTTGCAACAATATTCTGTACGGCAATTGCAGTCAATGGTACTTTGGAAGATGGCTTCCATAAATTGACATCTCCGCAGACTGCAGCAATCATCGCATTCCACGACCATACAGCAACAGGAAAATTAAATGCTGAAATTGTAGCAACAATTCCAAGCGGGTGGTATTGATCATACATTCTGTGACTGGGCCGTTCTGATTGCATCATAAAACCATAAAGCTGTCGTGATTGTCCAACTGCAAAATCACAGATATCAATCATTTCCTGCACTTCTCCTAAACCTTCTTGCAGTGATTTGCCCATCTCATAAGATACTAATGTCCCGAGAGGTTCTTTATACTCACGGAGCTTTAATCCGATTTGTCTGACTATCTCTCCTCTTCTAGGAGCTGGAACTGTTCTCCAGAATTTAAAAGTTTCAGAAGCCCTATCGACTATATTTTCATAATCACTTTCTGAAGCCTGGTAAACTGAAGCAATCAATTTACCATCAGTGGGTGAAGAAATATTTAATTCACCTTGGTCGCACGTCTTATTCCATTCTGTACCTGTAGAAGCCGCAAAATTTTTCTCTTTAATTCCCAATATTTTTAAAAAATCCATACCAGCTCTCCTTATTCTATTTAAATTTTATTTTATCAATTACTGATTGTAATGAAATATTTTTCATTCTTTCTTCTATGTCTATCTGAATTGTGCTGAAAAGGTCCAGAAAATAAACATTAAGTTTTGCAGACTCAGGTGAAGACCCACCATTTGATTTAGATACATCAAGATGGAAAGCCTTACGGTCTTCTATAGCACAATAAATTTCCTGCAAATGAATTTCAGCAGGTTTACGTCTTAGTTTAAATCCGCCGTTAGTTCCATAAGCACTTTCAACTATCCCGTTTTTCGTCAGCATTGACAGCAATTTACGCAATTTTGATGCATTCAAACCCGTAAACATTGAGATTTCTACACTGTTTTTTGCTGATGGATAATCTTTCGCAAGAAAGGCCAATGCCTTAACCGCAGCAGATAATTTAGTAGACGCAGACATAATTTCTTTATTTGTTACAGTAAGTGTAACAAATAAATTGACAAAAATCAAGGTTGTTAAAGATTCTATCATTAAAATCATTAGAATAAATATATTAGTTGGAAGAATGGATAAGCAATGGGCTTTTTCGCGACATAACTTTCAGTAATTGAAAATGGTATTATTTTTAACTAAATTTGCACTATGTTAATCAAAATAACATATAAAGAAATCACTGGCTTCAAAGATCTCAGAAGCTACCTTATTTCCCGTTTCGAAAACGTCTTCTAATATCCATATCTCCCCCAACCTCTAAATATCTAAATTTTTTTTACTTACTCTATATCCAGGAGGATTTATGAACAATTCAGAGTATAAAACTGAAGGATTAGTATTGGAAGATTCAAATAATATAACACCGGATAAAGTTCACCAAACAATTGGCAGAACAATGCTGGCAGATGGATTCGGGCTTGTTCTTGATTTAAAAAAAAGTTATGGAATGCATCTTGTTGACGAAACTACCGGTGATGTTTATTTAGATCTGTTCACTTTTTTTGCCTCTTCACCGCTTGGACTAAATCATCCAAATCTGCATTCAAAGGAAGTAATGGATGAGCTTGCATTTGCTTCTGTAAACAAGCCTTCGAATTCTGATATATATACTGTACTAATGGCTGAATTTGTCGATACTTTTGCTAAAATAGCTAAACCGGATTATATGAAATATCTGTTCTTTATTGCGGGCGGCGCTCTCGCAGTTGAAAATGCATTGAAGGTTGCTTTCGATTGGAAAGTACAGAAGAATTTTATGAAAGGTTATAAGGAAGAAAAAGGCCAGCAGGTAATCCACTTCCGCCAGGCATTTCATGGAAGAAGCGGCTATACCCTTTCAATGACTAATACAGAACCAAATAAAATAAAATATTTTCCCAAGTTTAACTGGCCCAGAATTATCAATCCAAAGATTAAGTTCCCGCTTGATGAACATCTGGAAGAAGTAATACAGACGGAGCAATTAGCAGTCGATGAAATTTATACAGCAATAAAAAGTAATCCTGATGATATAGCTGCAATAATTATTGAACCTGTCCAGGGAGAAGGCGGCGATAATTTCTTCAGAAAAGAATTTTTCGAAAAGTTAAGAGATATAGCCAATGAAAATGAAATTCTTCTGATTTTTGATGAAGTTCAGACAGGTTTTGGATTAACTGGAAAATTCTGGGCTTCTGATCATTTCGTTCACCCGGATATTATAGCCTTTGGCAAGAAGGCACAGGTTTGCGGAATTATGGTATCCGATAAAGTAGATGAAGTTAAAGAAAACTGCTTCCATAAATCAAGCAGGATAAATTCAACCTGGGGAGCAGATCTCACAGATATGGTAAGATCAAAGCACATTATGAATGTAATCAGTCAGGAAAACCTTGTTGATAATGCTAGCAATATGGGGCAATTTCTGCTTCAAAATCTTAAAGAAATTCAGAAAGAATATCCTGCATTAATTAGTAACGCACGGGGTCTTGGTTTAATGTGTTCTTTTGATTTGCCGAATTCAGAAACAAGAAATAAATTCCGTGATGAATGCTATAAACATAAATTATTGATACTTGGCTGTGGTGAAAGAACAATTAGATTCAGACCACCGTTAAATGTTCAGAAAGAGGATCTTGTTGAAGGCTTGAAAATAATTAAAAAAGTTCTATTTTTGCTTATGTCCAATAACTAAATTAATTTAACTACTTGCATGATGCGGCTCCACGGTGGAGCCGTCATCGTTTTAAATATGCAAAACTCACTTTTTATAGTCAGTACCCCGATAGGAAACCTCAAAGATATTACTCTCCGCGCACTGGATGTTCTCAAAGAAGCCGATTTTATTGCCTGCGAGGATACAAGGGTGACGGGTTTTTTGTTGAATCACTATGATATCAAAAAAGAAATGGTATCACTAAATGCAAATAATGAAAATCAAAAGATTGAGTATGTACTTGACAGAATATCCGGCGGTGAAAACTGCGCTCTGGTGTCGGATGCCGGAACACCTGCAATTTCAGATCCCGGAATAAGGCTCATTTCCGCAGCAATTAAAAAGAATATTAATGTTATCACTTTACCGGGTCCTTCGGCACTGACTGCTGCATTAACTTTAAGTGGATTACCAACAGATTCATTTGTATTTGAGGGGTTTATTCCCCAGAAAAAGGGGAGACAAAAAAAACTGAGAGAGCTGGCTTATGAGAAAAGAACTATTGTTATTTATGAATCAACCTATAGAATTGAAAAACTGCTCAATGAAATAAATGAATATATGCCGGGACGATTGATTGTCATCTGCAGAGAACTGACAAAAAAGTTTGAAGAAGTATGGCGAGGATATCCGGGAGAGATACTTAGTACTTTAAGTGACCGCATTATTAAAGGTGAATTTGTGGTTGTAATTGCTCCGATGGGTTGGGAGGATAGAACTTAGTGACGAAAGGACTTTGTATATAGAAAACTGGATGACATAATAAATTCAGAGTCAGAAGCTGAATCTATTACATTCATTCACTTTCATAATTTACCAGGGATCTCACATCATAACCTTTGAGCTTTTCTCTTCCGTTAAGAAAACCTAGTTCTATTATGAACGAAACCTGCACCACTTTGCCCCCGAGTTTTTCTATAAGATTAATCGCTGCCCTGGCTGTTCCACCGGTCGCTAGCAAATCATCATGAAGTAAAACCAGATCACCTTTATTTATAGCATCTCTATGAATTTCGATTGCGTCTGTTCCATATTCAAGTGAATAAACTTCTTTTACCGTTTCTGCGGGAAGTTTACCAGGTTTACGAATCGGGACAAATCCGGCACTAAGATTTTTTGCTATCATGGCACCGAGCATAAAGCCTCTCGACTCGATTCCCACAACTTTATCGATCTTCAATCCTTTTGTAAATTTTATTAAAGCATCAAAAGAAGCTTTAAGTCCCGCCGGCTCTTTCAGGAGAGTAGTGATGTCCCTGAACATAATGCCGGGCTTGGGAAAATCTTTAACAGTTCTGATATATTTTTTAATGTCTGTATTCATAATTTTTATTTCTTATTTATAAATGAAAGAAGACCTTTTTTAAAGTCATCGGATGTTCTGCTGATTGTGTTAAGTTCAATACAATATTCGACTGCTTTTTCCACAGACAAAGTCGATAAATTATTAATCATTTGCTTAGTGAAACTCATGCTGAAATCCGAATTACTCATAAGTCTCTTCGCTAATTCAAATGAAAAAGAATTTACATTTTCACTGAGGTAATTTACCAGTCCTATCTGAAAGGCAGATTCAGCATCAATAATCTCACCAGTCAGAAGCAGATGTCTTGCTCTCCCCACCCCTATTTTTCTCATTAAAAATATTGACACAATAGCAGGAATAAATCCAATTTTTACTTCAGAATATCCGAATCTGGCATGCTGCTGGTCGGCAATTATTATGTCACAAACACTTGCAAGACCGCAGCCCCCTGCTATAGCGGCACCATTGACAGCTGCTATGGTGGGTTTCGGGAAATTATAAATTTTAAGAAATAAATCTGCCAGCAATTTTGAATCATTTTCGTTATCAAGTGAAGAATAATCTCTCAGATCATTCAGGTAGGATAAATCAGCTCCTGCACAAAAACTTTTTCCTTCTCCTGTGATGATCAATATGCGAATATTTTTATCCTCTTCAGCACTCTTCAATTTTTCTTTAAAATTCTTAATCAGGTCAGGATGCAGCGCATTATGTTTTTCGGGACGGTTTAATTTTATCTGGGCTATCCCGTCACTAACAGAATAAATAATCATTTTATTTCCTTATGAAATTTCCGCTTGACTTTTCTGTTGAGAAAATTCTTAAACTCTGCAAGACTGAAACAATTTATTACTTCTGAATTCCTAAGTCCTGCTTTTCTACCGGTTATGACTCCGTACTTAATCAAATCAATTTCTTTTATCGAATGAGCATCGGGATTTATCGAAAACAAACAGCCTTTTTCTCTTGCATAATAAATCCACCTCCAGTCCAGGTCAAGACGTCTCGGGTTGGAATTAATCTCTATAGCAACTCCGTTAGTTACACAAGCATCAATGATTTTTTTTATATTAAATTTATAGGGAGCACGGGATAATAATAACCTGCCTGAAGGATGGCCAAGTATATCTGTAAAAGGATTTTCAACGGCTTTTAAAATTCTTTGTGTCATCTTATCTTCATCCATACTGAATTGGGAATGGATAGAAGCAACTACAAATTGAAAATTTGACATAAAATCAGATGAATAATCAAGACTTCCATCAGACAAAATATCCGATTCAATTCCTTTGAAAATATAAAGTTTTTTAAAAGATGATATCTGCTCTATTTCTTCCATTTCTTTGAGAATTCTCTCTTCCGACAGGCCGTTTGCATATATAGCAGTTTTACTGTGATCACATACAGCAGCATATCTGAATCTTCTTTTAATAGCAGCATCTATCATCTCATCAAGAGTATTTCTTCCATCAGAATAAACAGTATGAAAATGAAGCAGGCCTTTGAAATTTTCTTCGGTCAAATCTGAATTATTAAATAATGATTTATTTTTTACAGTAAAATATTCTGCCTCCCGCATTTCCGGAATTACAAAGGAAGATTTTAAGGATTTAAATATCTCCGCTTCCGTTCTGCCTTTAATTTTTCCGGGATCTACTTTCAAATATGCCAAAAAAGAATCAGAACCGGTGGTTATGAATAAAGTTTTAACAAATTCATCTTCTGACAACGTGAGATGAAGATTTATAGGAATTGATATATAATCTTTTATAAGTATAATCCAATCAGAAACCTGAAATTCGAATTTATGTTTTAATTCTTTCAGAAAATTAATTTTATTATTGATAAGTAAGACTATATGTATTGACGATATAATTTCCATTCCCCTTCTTAATTCACCCGAAATCTCTATTTTCTTAACCTCAGCTATGGTTTGTAGTTTTGAGATAATCTCTGAGGCAAACTCTTCTGCTGTATCTAATAAAACGAACTTACTATGATGTTTCTGATTTTCAATCTCTGTGAGGATTTTTTTTTGTGTGGCAGCACCGAATCCTTTAAGCATTGCAAGTCTGTTTTCCCGGCATGCCGTTTCAAGTTCATTGATATTTGAAATTCCGAGTTCATCGTAAAGAAGATTTATTTTTCTGGCTCCCAATCCTTTTATTACAAGCAGCTGTTCAATTCCTGCAGGCACCTCTTCTTTTAATTGTTTGTAAAGAGAGGATTCACCTTCTTCAAAATATTCATAGATAATAGACTGGAGGCTTTTCCCGATTCCTTTAATCTTGTCAAGTTCTTTTTGCTTAACTGCTTCCTCAAAATCCCCTTCGAATCTCCTGATTGAAATTGCACCAAACCTGTAAGCCCCAACTTTAAACTTATTCTCTCCCTTGAAATCCAATAAATCTGCAATATTTTCAAGCAATAAAATTGTTTCTTTTTTGTCAGGCATTTTCAAAATTTTTATAAATAAAGCATTTTAATATAACAAAACCGGAAGGCCAGAGAAATAATATTTTTTCCGCTATAAATTAATCTTCTCCATTCATAACATAAAAGATAATTGATAATAAACCTGAATAGCTTACTTAGGCGGGAATCTCAACATTTTTTAATTGTTCAAGATATTTCAATAGAGTATCTTCTGCAGAATTATAATCTAAGGCAGTCATTAAAGACTGTCTGACCATTGATGCATTATATAAACCTTTTAAATATCCGCTGTAAAATTTTCTATGCTCGATTACGGCTCTTCTCTCGCCCTTAACTTTTATAGCCAGCAATAAGTGCCTTAGACAAATTTTTATTTTCATTTCTGCATCAATTTGCGTTTTAATAATTCCATCC
>DATICR010000035.1:0-3362 GCA_035456745.1 Ignavibacteriaceae bacterium | reverse complement strand
AATAATCAATAATATTTATTAATATTTACTTAGGAGAAATATAATGTATACGAAAATAATTTCTCTCAGTAAACTTGTAATTATTTTTCCAATCTTAATGGTATCTTCATTGTATCCTCAACAGGGGAGCAATTCAGAATTAAGTTCAGGAAAATATATAAATGTAAATGGTATGAAAATGTACTATGAAGTTTCCGGTGAAGGTAATCCACTGATTGTATTGCACGGAGCTTATATGAATATCCCTTCTATGGGAGAGATCATTCCAGTGTTGGCAAAGACTCATAAGGTTTATGCTATCGAAATGCAGGGACATGGTCGTACAAATGATATTGACCGTCCCATCACTTATCCAAACCTGGCAGATGATGTGGCTGCCTTTATGGATGCCGTAGGTTTAAAGAAAGCTGATGTGTTCGGATATTCAATGGGTGCTATTGCGGGACTCCAACTTGCCATCCGTAATCCGGAGAAAGTAAATAAACTTATATTTGTCTCAGGTGCTTATGACTTTGAAGGATGGCAGCCTGAATTTAAAGCATTCATTCCGAAAATGACTGTTGAGATGTTTGTAAATATGCCATTGTCCGGAGAGTATAAAAAACTGGCACCAAATCCGGACGGTTTCCCAGAACTAGTTAAAAAACTAATTGCACTGGAGAAAGAACCAATGTCCTGGGAATCTGATGTCAAAGCATTGAAAGTTCCGGTACTGATTATTACGGGCGATGCAGATGCTGCAACATTGGAACACTCAGTCTCTTTCTTCCACCTGCTTGGAGGCGGTGTAATGGGCGATATGGGACATCCACTCGCGGAATCGCGTCTTGCAGTAATGCCGGCAACTGCGCATACAGCAGTCATCACTCAGGTAGATATGTTGCTGTCTTTCATCGAGCCGTTTCTGAAGGGTGAAACGCCAAAAGGATTTTTTGAGAAATAGTCAAAGGTTTTTATTATTATTTGATTATTAAAAGAAATGAAATAAAGCCTTTATTGATGATTATACGAATATTTTGCAAAAATATTTTGCAACAGCATCAACTATAAATACTCTTAAAATTAAGGAGATTATATGAGAAAACTAATAATGTGGAACTTAATTACACTTGATGGTTATTTTGAAGGAAAGCAAAACTGGGACTTATCTTTTCACGAAGCGGTTTGGGGAAAAGAACTTGAGAAACTTAGCCTTGAACAATTAAACTCAGCAGATTATCTCGTTTTCGGACGTGTGACCTATGAGGGTATGGCAGCTTATTGGACAAAAGAAGAAGGAGAAATTGCCGACCTTATGAATAAAATTCCTAAACTGGTTTTTTCTAAAACACTGAAAGCAGTCGACTGGAATAATTCAACCCTGATTAAAGAGAATGCTTCTTCTGAAATTTCTAAACTAAAAACTCAGGGCGATAAGGATATGTTCGTATTTGGAAGTGCTAACCTTTCCGAGACATTTATCAAAGATAATCTTTTTGACGAATATCGTATTGGAATAGCTCCGGTTATTTTGGGCAGCGGAAGACCTCTGTTCAGACATGGAATATCATCTAAAAATTTATCTCTTGTTTCAACACAACAGCTTTCTACCGGCGGTGTGGTTTTAAAATTCACAAAATAACCCTGAAAATTAGAGCTTGTTTAAATTTAATTTTAAATAGAAGTTAAGATGATGAATGAAACAATAAAGACATACAACCTTAACTCAGATAAGTTTTATCACGGGACAAAAGTAGCTCTGAAACCGGGTGACCTGATTGAACCGGGTTTTAATTCAAACTATGGAATAAAGCGAAATATGTTTATTTAACTGCCACCCTGGATGCAGCAATTTGGGGAGCTGAACTTGCCCTGGGCGAAGGATACGGTAGAATTTATATAGTAGAGCCGACAGGTCCCATTGAAGACGATCCTAATTTGACTGACAAAAAATTTCCCGGTAATCCCAAGGGGCGCGGTATTCAGAAAACTCTCAAAATTGATTGACATATAAACTAATTAAATCTGTTTTCTGGAAAACGCCGGCACAAGTCGAGGACCAGGACTTTGCCGTTCGCTTTAGCGAACGGATTAAATATATAGTATTTTAACCCGGCTTTAGCCACATTCTTTCCAACACATATTAATACATATTGAGTATTGCGTATGTGGCTAAAGCCCTGATATATTCTAATAGAATATTATTCCGTCGGTTAAAACCGACGGCAATTCCTGGCCGCTGATTATTGAGTAATATTTCTAAAATAAAAAACACGATAACGGGGATGCCATCGGGCTGAACTCTCTTACCAGTGTCATACAGATATCCCCATAAAATATTTCTTAACGCAATCATTCACTTATAGAATTGTCCTGCCAGTTCAATAATACCTTTGGAGCGGGGATCCTGCTTGCGGGATCAGCCTTCCATTCACCTGCATCATGACAGCACTGAAAAAGTGTTAAAAAAAATTTTATATTAATCCCGGATTATTTAAAATATCAGCAAAAGATGTCGATTCAGCCTTTTCAAATTAAAATTCCTGAAGAAGCTTTAATAGATCTTCGTTTTCGTATAGGGCAGACACGCTGGCCTGATGAAATGAAAAATTCGGGATGGAACTTTGGAACCGGCATATCCTATATGAGAGAGCTTGCAGATTATTGGGAGAATAAGTTCGACTGGAGGAAGATCGAAAAAGATATAAATAATTATCCGAACTTTATTGCTGAAATTGATAATTACAGGATACATTTTCTCCATATAAAAGGACAAAATCCTGACTCTATCCCTATAATTTTATTACACGGCTGGCCGGGCTCATTCTTGGAGATGATGAAACTGATACCCTTATTAACGGATAACAATTTAACCTTTAATCTTGTTATCCCGTCATTAATGGGCTATGGATTTTCGCAGAAAATAACCGGTCCCGGCTGCAATGTACAGTTTATGAGTGATCTATATTGCAAACTAATGAAGGAATTGGGCTATGAAAAATTCGGGGTGCACGGGGGAGATTTCGGTTCCGGAATAGGAATGTCGCTTGCATTAAGGTTTCCGCATAACATTATCGGATTACATATAAATAATATAGAAAGTTATTACAAACCGTTTACAGAACCTGGCGTCGTATTATCAGAAGATGAAATTCAATATGAAAAAGACAGCAGTGACTGGTACGGGAAGGAAGGAAGCTACTCGCACCAGCAGACCACCAAACCGTTAACTCTCGCCTATGCATTAAATGATTCACCGGTTGGTTTATGTGCCTGGATAATTGAAAAATTTTATTCATGGTCGGATTGTAAAGGAAACCTTGAGAATATCTTCTCAAAAGAAGAACTTCTCGCGAATGTCACCCTCTACTGGCTGACGGAAA
>DATICR010000034.1:0-5675 GCA_035456745.1 Ignavibacteriaceae bacterium | reverse complement strand
ATGGGTTATGGAAATGATCACTTTATAGAATTGTCTCAGTACATGCAGTCGGCGGCAGTTGAAAATGTATTCGGAACAATGGGCCTTCATAACCTGGTTAATATTACCTATGTACCGGTTGAATTTAAAACCTTTGCGGCTCATATAAACGGCAGCGATATAACACTTAACTGGGAAACAGCCACAGAAATTAATAATAAGGGATTTGAAATAGAAAGAAATGCCGGCAAACAATGGGAAGAGATTAGCTTTGTTGCAGGAAACGGAACCACAATATTGTCTCATTCGTATTCATACACAGATAAAAATGCAGCACCAGGCAATTATGTGTATCGCCTGAAGCAAATAGATTATAACGGATCTTACTCATTTTCCGATGAAATTGAAGCCACGGTATCGAATCCTTTTCAATTTGTCCTGGCTCAGAATTATCCTAATCCATTCAATCCTTCAACGAGGATAAGCTGGCAATCGTCTGTTGCAGGACTGAATACACTGAAAGTTTATAATATACTCGGACAGGAAGTTACAACCCTGGTAAATGAATATAGATCAGCCGGGGAATATAAAATTGAATTTGATGCCATGGGAAGAGGTGCACTCAACCTTGCCAGCGGTGTTTATTTCTACCGTCTGCAGGTTATTAACCCGGAAAACCAAAAAGTAATTTTTGAGCAAACCAGGAAGATGATGATGATTAAATAAGATTTCACATAAATCCCGGCAAAGATAATTTGCCGGGATACTAATTTCCTGGTTATTAAAATTAATCCAAAGAAAAAGGACTGCCTTTTGGGAATTACAATCCAAATTGATAGCAACACCCTTATTCACATATTATAAATCTGCACTAAATATTTGAATTTCAGTTTTATTTATTTTAATAAAACCATCTTGCCGGATTTAGTGAAGTGTTCCTGGTTCCCCTCTGTCATTGCATCTAATTTATAAAAGTAGACCGTGCTTGCAGACGGCCGGTTATTAATTGAAAATTTTACACTGTAACTTCCAGCGGATTTTTCACCATTAACTATCATAGCAATTTCATTTCCAAGTATATCATAAACTTTTAAAGTAACATAGCTCATTTCGGGAATGGAATAATTAATTGTGGTTGAGGGATTGAAGGGATTCGGGTAATTTTGCGAGAGATAAAATGAATTTATGTACCCAGTCTCATTCCCTACTCCACTCACAAGGAATTGGTAACTTGGCGGAGGCGATTTATATTGCGGGAAGGAAGTTACCGGAGGGTCACTTAATATGCCGGCGAGAATTTCTTCAACAGGTTGACTCGATGGTAAATCACAATGTTCAATGTCGGGCACATAATAAGTATGTTCGGCTATTATGTTATTAATTAATTCTGCACTTCTTACTGGCACTGTATAATCTCCGTTCAGATTTCTTGATTCTTCAATTGAGATCCAGTTGAGCGGCGGGGGTCCGATTATTACACTATTCTTCCCTATTGTCAATTGATTATAACCGACAATATTAAAGATATTTATTTCGCCAAAATCCACTATATCAATTGATTCTTTGAAAATTTCGGAACTATCAATAAGAGTTTCATTAAGATTTTCACCAAGGGTTGATGAATAAGTCCTCAGGTAATTTATCATATTGGTATAATCTGTATAATTGCCATCAGGAAGCTGAAAGCACTCAGAATAAATATCTGCATCAGATGATACACCGTTATTAATTCCGGTATTAAAATACCCGGTCGAAGGAATTAATTCATAACAAGCGGGTAAATTGCGGGATAGTGATCTTACCAGGGGTTCTTCTATTATGATGTCAAGCCATTCAAATAGTTTCCCTTTAAGCATAACAGTAAGCATTTCGGGCGCGCCGAAATGGGGTGTCCCTATGAATACCAAATTTTTAATACGGGATTTATCATAAAGTTTTATGCACGTCTTGGATACAATGCCGCCCATACTATGGCCGATAAGGTTTACAAACGATGCTCCTGTCCAGGTCAAAACACTATCTATAAAACAAGAAAGTTTCAGGGCATTAAAAGTGTTAAACCTTCTCCAGTCATAAGTGAAACAAAAAAGGTTTTCCCCTTCATTATGATCATCATCGTAATCTTCAAGCTTATAACCATTTGCTTCCAGGTTATCAAAGAAACCTTTAAATAAATCCATCGGAACAAAATTAAGTTCATTTCTGAGGTTGTTTGCTGTATCGTTTCGCAGAGGGGATACTTTTATATTATAATTACCTGCTGGATCAATTCCGTTTTCATTTAACCAGAGGCTATTAAGTTTAACTCCAACCCAAGCTTTTTCATTTAAAGTGAGCTTATCATTATTATTTAGATCGTCATAAAGAGGTGATGCCATAATTCCGGGGACAAAAATAACAGGAACCAAATCGGAGTGAAGCATTTCCTTTTTATTGTTGTACTTCCGGAATGTCTGAGGCGAAGAGATATAGTTCATAACAATGATTATAGAAAGAACCTGTAATAATATTTTCATATATGTTTATTATTTTGTTCTGCCGAAATCTTGCATATTTAATCATCCGATAGAACCAGGTCTCTTAAGATCGTCTTATTTACCCTGCACCCCGGTTATCCATGCATTTATATCTCACAACTTAAGTGAATTGAAAGAAAGAGGCAAGAGTGATGCCGTGGTCTCAATTGAAATGTAATAACCTATTAGAAATGTCAGTAATTCGACTCTATAGAAATGTCAGTAAAAAAAAAGAAATTTAAGCTTCTTTATTTTAGAAATAGGGAGGTTCGATTTCTCTTTGAAATAAATATTTTTATTTTGGGGAGAAACAGGAATTTAATAGGGAATATTCTGCCCATTCCGAATACCTTTATTTTAGAATTTATTTATAAAGACAACTAAAATTTCTATTTTCAAGTGTGTTTATTATAAAAATTATTTCTCACTGACGGGATAATTCTTAGCAATCCAATCTATATTAAAGTTATCCGGCAGGTATAGCATTTTCGTATTATTAAAGCCGAGAGATTTCAATTCGCGGTATGCCGGTTTAATATTCGGGCAATCTTTCAATGGGCAGCATCCGCAATAGATAACGATAAATTTATCTCTGGGCAGTTCCTTTACCCTCTTACGAAGTTTCTTCATTCCAATAGAGTCGGAAGCAGATCCAGTATATTCAGATCCCGGAATATGCCCCCGGTCATATAATGATTGTACTCCGACCTGCAAAATAAGCAGCTGTGTATTTTTTTCCGACCTGAGAAGTTCAGCGAGTTCCTCAGGTTGAATAAATGTAGTATCAGGTATCGGTTGAATAACATCTTGAGTTTGATGTTCCTGAGCCCGGCTTACAGATATTGTCATTAAAGATATTATCGCTGCTATACAGATTATTCTTAAGAATCCGGGCAGAGAATATTCGTTTATATACATTATCTATTCCTTTTCAGTTTGAAGTCAATTAACAGAGGGTAATTATTGGTACAAATGAATAAATCTATTTAATAAAAATCATTTCTTCATTATGTGATCCGTGTTGTCCCGCCGGATCCCGAACTGAGGATATTAAAGTCGATGGGAGAATTACAAAATTAAAAGGGCGGGACTATTCAGACACCACGGGATGCGTATATTGATTCAATTTATTTTGGACAAATGAAATATTATATAAAAAACCCGATGGCCGGGCTGAACTCTATTCAAGAGGCAGGCGTAACCTCCTGGAATGAGTTGGTTAACCAAACATAAGATAAACTTAATGGAATTTATTCGAGTATGCGAACCAATTTAACTCAACACCTTATTTACGAAGATTCAGCGTCTTTCCAATTCAGTTAGACTATGGGGCTGTTCTCTTTTGCCTGCTTTTATTTCATCAATTAAATTTGACAACGCCTGGGTTGCTCTGTCTTCCGGGTCCATTTCCAGGGCTCTATCAATCCTTTTTTTTGCCTCATTTATATTTCCGTTTATTAAATATGATAATGCAAGGTTACTTAAAAGGCCGGCATCTTCAGGACTTAGTGAATATGCTTTTAAAGAGATGCTGACTGCCTCTTCTCCGAATCCAAGTCTTAAACATTCAAGATTAAATTCACGGGTAATATCCGGGTTATTCATGTTTACATTGAATGATTCTTTAAATTCTTTATAAGCTTCCGCGTGCATATTTAAAGCCTGATAAGCTTTGCCTTTTAACCAGAATGCCGAATAATTCCTGGAATTCAATTTTGTAACCGCGTCAAGATATTCTATACCTGATTTTAGTTTATTTCTTGCTTTTCGATTTGGTTTCTTAAATGGTCTATCTGCCCATTCGATATAGGGCTCTATCAGTTTGCAACCCATACTATAAAATTCATTATGGTCGTTTATTTGTCCTGTCTCCTTTTTCGTTCTGCCGGCATATGCTTCTTTTCCTGTTTTTAAATCATAATAGGTCTCAATGCCATCCTCTTTTTTTAATCGTACGAATCTCCCGGCTGCTTCTTCTGCCGAAAAAGAAATTTTATTCTTTGATAATGAATGTTCATAATTCCAGTTTCCTGGCAGAACTACTTTCTTTACTTGGGTTTCTTTTAATGAGCAGATTAATATTTGTTTTTGAGGGTCGTCATCTATTCTCATATTACCAAATTCAAGCCATGGACAGCTCCTTTCAACATCTTCTACCTGACTAACAACATCGAGATCCTGTGCTGCACCATTTTTTAAATATACCAGACCGCATTTTTCAAGAGAATATATATATTCGCATGCATCTTCTTCAAACATAAAAGCAACGGCAACAATCTCATCGTCGTAGCATAGAGTATTATTTGGAACATCCACGAGAAATTTTTCCCAACCTCCGGGATATTTTTCAAGCAGTGGTTTTGCTTTGATTATAACTGTTATTCCTTCAATCAGTACAGCCATATTATATGTTTATTTAGTATGAATAATTTCTAAAATATATTTTCTTGAAGAACAAAAATTATTTTTCACGATCGAAAATTTTATTATTTCATCAGAACCATCTTCTTCGTCTGAATAAAATCTCCAGCTTTAATCCTGTAAAAATAAACTCCGCTTGGAAGATTTACTATGTTCCAGGTTAACTCGTACGTGCCAGCTGGTTTTTCTTCATTAACTAATGTTTCAATTTCTTCACCAAGTGTATTAAATATTTTAAGTGTTACCTGAGAAGGTTTTGGAATAGAGAATCTTATAACTGAGGAGTTATTAAACGGATTGGGATAATTTTGAGAAAGTAAAAACTTTGACGGTAACTCATCAATCTTTTCTTCTTCAATAAAAGTCACCCCACCATTTGTTGTCCTAAGTATTGTACCAGAATCACCTACCGCCCATCCAGTAAATTCATTTATAAAAAATATAGAATTGAGAGCTGCCCCAGCGGGAACATTTTGAGTCTCCCAATTTAAGCCTCCATCATAGGTATGAAGAATTCTTGATTCTGAGGATTCTAAATATCGGGAACCAGCCGCCCAACCCTTATAATCGTTTATAAAAATTACGGAGTTTATCGATTCAAACGATAACGAATCCGGAATATACTGCATATTCCAGGTAGTTCCTCCATCCGTTGTATTTATAATCCCGACAGGATTAAAGCTAACTTCTGCAAATGTTGCCCATCCAACCTGTTCCGATATAAAATCACAACTTACTATTGGTTCATAATAATAATTT
>DATICR010000033.1:0-2722 GCA_035456745.1 Ignavibacteriaceae bacterium | reverse complement strand
AAACCTCATAAATCCTTCAGCTCCAAATGCACTTCCGGGAACCAATGCTATCTTTGCCTCATTTAATAGATACATCGCAAGATCCATACTATTATTTATTGTTGTCCCATTCATTGATCTTTTCATATAATAAGAAAGATTGGGGAATAAATAAAAGGCACCTTCGGGTTTGTAGCATGTAACCCCTTCCACAGACAAAAGCTTATCGTAAAGATAATCTCTTCTTTTGTGAAATTCGTTCTGCATCATTTTCAGATACTCGTGAGGTCCGTTCAGTGACTCAATCGTTGCCTGCTGGGAAATCGAAGAGGCGTGGGAAGTGCTGTGACTCTGAATTTTGTCCATAGCTTTAATCACTTCTTCCGGTCCTGCCGTATAACCAATCCTCCATCCAGTCATTGAATATGTTTTGCTCACTCCGTTTACAAGTATTGTCCTCCTCTTCATCTCTTCATTAAGTGATGCGAAACTTATAAACTCAAAATTATCATAAAGAAGTTTTTCATAAATTTCATCTGAAAGAACAAGGAAATCATATTTTTTAATTACTTCTGCAAGCCCTTCAAGCTGTTCCCGGTTGTAAGTAGAACCAGTGGGATTTGAAGGATTGCATAATATGAATAACCTGGTTTTTGGAGTTATCGCTTTTTCAAGCTGCTCAGGTGATATTCTGAATCCATTTTCCTCGCATGTTTCAATAACAACCGTTTTTCCTTCCGCAAGTGAAATCATTTCCGGGTATGAAACCCAGTAAGGGGCAGGCACAATCACTTCGTCATCTCTTGACACAGTTGAAAGAATTGCATTAAAAATGCTTTGCTTCGCTCCGCTTGAGACAATTATTTCATTCAGATTGTAGTCAAGATTGTTATCCTTCTTGAATTTGTCTATTATTGCTTTCCTTAATTCTATAGTTCCTGAGTTAATAGTGTACTTGGTGTGGTTCTCATCAATGGCTTTCTTAGCCGCATCTTTAATGTTCTGGGGAGTCGGAAAATCGGGTTCACCCACACTAAGATCAATTACGTTTACGCCTTCGGTTTTTAATCGTTTCGCTTCAGCAGCAACTTTCATTGTCGGGGACGCAGCTATCCTTATAACTCGATCAGATAACAATGTTAACTCCTTTCAAAAAGAAATTGTTAGGTAATCAGTTTAAAAATTTGTGTTATTAGTTATCCTAAAATCCAATTGGAATATACAACAGGAAAATCATTAATGAAATGTCTGAAGATTTATGGCGTCCAAACCTGTCCAGAATAAATCGTACACTAAAGCGAGAAACTTAAACCACTAGGGAAACAGAGTAATTGAACCAGTGCTTTTCTTCTTTGTGTGCTTTACCAAAGTCTCTTCAGAGATGTTCAAGTGTCCTTTTTTACTTTTTCTGATCTAAAACTTTCTTCTTTTACTTAGTGTCTTTCCGTACCCTGAGTACCTTAGTGGTAATTATCAATTATCATTTGTCAATTGTCATTCATTTTGTTCCCTTAATTGTGCTCCAGTGTATAGGGCAGTTCCGGGTCGTATGCTGACAGTTCATCGTTGAAGCTTATCATCTCAAACGGTTTGTCATTGGGATCTATAGGATCCGAATAACAGATTAAACCGTTAGCCGAAAGGTCCCTTTCATCCTCGCCCAGTGTCACTTTGGTATTAAGTTCTACCATTGTAATAGTCACCTTATCGGCGGCTACTGTGGCAGTCTGGACAGGTGTTGTAAGTTTGCCGCTCAGGAATCCGATTACGGATCCTTTTACTACAGCCATTTAACCTCCTTTATTTTGTTTTAGCTGCGGTACAATTTTACGTCAGTATTAAAAGAAAGGCACGGGTGAAATTAGCCGGAAAAATCACGCATAAATTTTACCCTTAAAATCAGGTATAAAAAAATATCCCATAAAATAAGAAGTCTTTTTGGCACTCATGCTTGTTGCATGCTTGTTGCATGCTTGTTGCACTTGGGAAAGAATTAAAGAAAAACCCGCGGTGACTTGTTTTTTTTCGGCCGGTTATGGTGTAAAATGTGAAGAATAGTAGTGTCTGAAATGCAATATTTTTCCACTAATTTTTCAATTGCTCTTGAACAGGTATATGCATTTCTAAGTTCCTTATAATCTTGCTTTATCAAGAGATTGCACAATTCCGTCTCATCAACAAGATTTAGACTACGCATTCGCCGGAATACATAATTCATTTTTTTGCTATGCCACGGGAACAGGGCGGTGATATTATAAAATTTTAGACCGACTATTGGCGGATAACTTATAAGGAAGCCTTATTGAGTTGATAATGAAAAGAAGAAAGGAAATACAGCTTAAGGTTTATGATTCACTTGAAAAATTCTGTTTTGTCCCAGTAGTGAAGGAATGGAATATCTGCAAAGAAAAAAAGAGGATTAAAACCGGAACCGATTAAAAGATTCAGATTATAAGAGATGAAAAGAAGGGAAAAATATATTGCCATTCTACCTTAGTGTAGAATCACCAAAAATGATCATAAAATAAAATTTAATAACTATGCCTAAAAAAAATAATTTCAGCAATTCTTATAGTACTATTAAAAAGAAACCTATTGAAAAATATGAACCTGTTCAGTTCACTTTTATCTTTATTCTTGCAATTTTTTATCTTTTTCCCTTTATAACTTTGATCTTTTGACTTTAATCTTTTATCTTCCCCCTTACAGTTCCTTGGGGCTCTAAGTACCTTGATGGAATTCA
>DATICR010000032.1:0-7273 GCA_035456745.1 Ignavibacteriaceae bacterium | reverse complement strand
ATCGAAATACTTTTAAATGAATGATTGCACATTAATACATAGTTATAGTCAATTAAAATTGCGGTATCCACCATAGGATCCCCCACCAAATCAAATCCGGAAGCGCCGGCACTTCCTCTGCCCAGGGAATTCAGTGATGCTGTGGCAGCATTAAATGCCGCTTTATCTACAACTACAACTCCGCAGGTTCTTTTTTCAAATTTTATAAATTTTGAATCAAACTTTGTCCCGGGGAAAGCTGCATTTGCGGAATTGATTTCAATTGGCGAATAGCCCTTTGGATTACTCATAAATTACCCCATCCTTTTCAGAATGAAGTCTTGCCGATACAGTCATCCAGTTATCACCTTTTGCAGTAAAAAAATAACTGAAATAATTATCAGTCTCTTTTTCTATTTGCGACATTACTTCCTCAGACAGCTCATTGAATTCTGCTATTGCCAATCCTGCGATAATTTCCGAGGTAATTGGATTTGGAAGTTTTTTCAATTCACCATTACAAACCTGTATGACAGTGAATTCCACTTTTTCACCGGGTTCGGATCCGAAATGACGTACAAACATTCTTCGGTTTTCTATCTGACCCGCCAATACCAAAGGATATTCCCAGTGTGGTGAAATGATTCTGCCTCTGACAGGTTTAAGGGTGTCAAATAAATTACAGCCTCCGAAGCTGCAGCCTTTATCAATGCATTGGAGGTCGGGCACTGTGCTTTCATCAAAAAATATCATTTCAACGCGGCGGTTGATTTTGCTGAGCAATTCATCTTCTCCCGGTCTGTCAATAGGGTGATACTCACCGCAGGCGATAAAGTGGTGATTTTCAAAAGCAAATTTTGAAGATAGGTTCATGCTTTCTCTATAGGAATCCAAATCTTTTCTGTCAATTGTAAGACGCTGCGCCAGTTTATATTGATAACAGTCGAAGACAGCACCCCAGGTTTTAAGTCCCCAATCGCCATCAACTTCCAATAGTTCGCCGTCAGGATTCAAAACATCTATATTGTTGTTATAACTCTTTTGAAATGATTTAAAGGTTCTGAAATTATCATTATTGTTATCTTTAACTGAACATGGCCAGTTAAATTCTTTGGATGACCAGTCGGCAATCCGGAGCTTATCGTTTAGAAGAGTATTATGTTTTATTCCCTTATCAGGGATATGGGGAGCATTAGATACTGTTTTAAATAATTCTCTGTCTCCAGTCAAAGCAGCGTACACACCCTGAGCCCTGTATTCCGAAAGAGTAACATTCTTTTTGAGGTCACCTTTTGTATCAGTATGTCCAGCTATCAGAAGTTTTTTTGGAGCCAGCTCTAGAAAATGTATTGCCCGTTCGAGCATGACAATACCGCTTGAGTAAATGTCCTCCGATTCATCAGGTTCATTTCTTTCTGAATCATTGGGCAGAAAGACAGCGCTATTTAAGCTGAAATGAGATGCTCCAATTTCGAGGTATCCGCCTGCAGGCCATTCTTTTCTGAGCTGAACTTTATGTTGTTTTCCTGTTTCGATTGTAAAAGAAAAACTACTTGTACCGGACATTTTTTATCCAAATAATATTTTCAAGGATAGAGCTGCTTCATATCGACATCGGGAAACTCGATTCTGCATTTACCGGGTGGCAGATCTTTTTCCTCAATAATTCCTTCACTGTTTATTTCCCCATCTTTTTTTTCTCCGTTTGGAAGAATAAGCTTATACTTTAAACCGGTTAATGTTTTTCCATATTCATTCATAACATTTATCTGAATAAAATCTTTGAACTTAAGTAAGCCTGAGTCTTCATAGACTCCCCCGATTATAACTCTGAAAAAATATTCCGGATTTTTATAACCGTTTTCAGCTTCTTCATCAGTAGGGATTTTATTAGTATCACCGGTATATTGAAATTCCCATTCAGCTTTTATTTTCTGATTTTTAACAAGGGCAGGGAATGAGACAACAAGGTCGTGCGCACCATTGTCATCCTGCTCATAAATTTCGATTACTGCTTCAGCTCCGTCATAGGCATTTTTAATATCCGCAGTAAGCTTTAGCAGATCTCCTCTGGTGGCTTCATTTTTATCCCATTTGACGTTTGAGATTTTAACGGGAGGAAGTAACGTAAGACTGCCTGATTTCATTTCCAATCCAAGCTTCGACAGCTTAGCTGTGGCAGTCAATTCATCTTTTAAATCAGCTGAAATATCGATTTCCTTCCAGAAACGGTTTCCGGTTATTTTTCCTTTGATCGTCCCGCCTGATTTTCCCGATTTATCTTTGATTTCGATTTTTATGTCGGAATTATTTCCAACATATTTTGTAAATACGTCGATACCGGCCTTGCCTCCCGCGGAAGCCGAATTATTAGTCCATACAACCTGTTCAATTGAAGAAGTGAGTTTAACTTCTTTAATCTTATCTGTGGAAGTGGAAAGTTTTTCCATATATTCTTTAAATAAAGAAAACGCCGGGTTATTTAATTAAAAATTTTTCATCTGGGAACAATACAGTAAAGGTTTTTTCTGGTAGCCACAAAAATTTCATTATTGACCAGAAGGGGAGATGTAGATAATTCATCATCAAATTGATAAAAGAACCTGCGTTCGCCATTGCTGTCAAAAGCTGTTAATAAATTACCCTCTGATAAAAATAAATAATCCTTAACGACTGCTATCCCAGCAAGGGGTTTCTGAATATAATTTTCCCATAAGATTTTACCTGTGGGGGCGACTGCCACTATTTTTTCATTATACGCTATGTATGCAGTATGGTTATAGCCAATAACAGGCGGAGTAAGGTTGTTTAGATCAAGGGCCGGAATTTCGGTTTTACAGATTAAATTTCCTTCAGAATTTATAAGCCAAAACTCTGAAATAAATTGTTCATTTCTGTCTATTCCCGCAAGGAGATATATTCTCATTTCTTCATCAATGCTCATATCAAGAGGAGTAAAATTTCCGCTAAGGTCTTTAATTATATTAAGGTCAGCATCTAAAAAGTAAATATGATCCGGAGCAGCAATTATTACGGTTGAATCGTGAATAGCTGTTATTATACTGCCTGCTTTAACAAGAAGGTTTTTAGATTGAACCGGTGGTTTAAGTATCCCATCTTCATCTGTCTCAACAGGATTATCAATATTTATTTGTTCAAGTATATTCATATCAGGGGGTTTAATAGTGGAATTATGCGTCATTACAGGCAGCTCGTACCCTGATTCTATAATTTCATTCCCGTTAGTGTAGATGACACTTCTTTTAAAGCCCTTTCCCAGATAAGGATAAACATAAAATTTTCTTTTTCCGGAGTTTAAATCCACATTTTGAATATAGCCCGAGGGATCATTGAGGTAAAAACTTTTGTCTGATTTATTTATTACGATATCTCCTTCTGCTCTTAATCCCGAACTAATTAAATTACCGGCGGTATCAAAAAGCTGCCAGCCCGATTCATTCTGAACAATCAATCTGTCATCTTTAATTAATATATACCATGGGATTGAGGAAGAATCGATTTTGGAACTCCATTTTATTTTCCACACTTCATTTTGCGGCAGGCCGGAATTCATTCTTGAATTGCGTTCAGGATTGATATACCGGGTCAGGTAATTTTTTTGTTCTTCACTGAAATTAAAATCTTTAAAAGATTCTTTAGCTCCTGCTTCTTTTATCTGAACAGGAATTATGTCTAAAGTCAGGGGATTCCCGAAATTATCGTGGTAGAAAATAGTTTCCATCTTAAATCCGGTCTTTTGACTATAAATATTAAACGGAATAAGGAAGAGTAATAAGCTTTTATAAAGAAAAAACTTTTGCATCGGGGATCACTATTTTTGCTACAGGCTCATAGCTAGCGGGAGTTCCCAGCGTTCCATCTGCCAATCCAATCATATTCCCAAAGAAATTTGCAAAGGAATCAGGTTTATCCATCGGAAAAAATAATTTGTGGTCATTCGATAATAAACCGCTGTCCCACTCTGCCTTACCGGTATCCCTGATTTTAACAAAGATATGTTCGGAAGTATCCGTTCTTTTTGTTGTAGAAAAGTTTTCCGCGAAATAGCGGGGAGCAAAATTGAGAAGTATGCGGTTAAATTTTTTCCCGAGAAGATTACCTTGAGCTCCGAATTTATTCGGGAAGTTAAATTTAAGTGAAATATTGCCATCAACAGTACTTATAAATTTTCTTATTTTCGTGTCATCTTTTGTAGGGAAATCCATCTCTATTTTAACAAGTACAATTATAAGTCCATCGAAGACACCGGGGCTATTTGCTAACCCGGGTAGAAATTCGGCTGAATATTTTTCCTCACCGAGGGGGTAAAAGAAGATGTTAAATTTACCATGTGCTCCAAGCTTCTGATCATTCTTTTCTGCTGCGGGCCACCCGATAAAATTCTTTACCGGTTCTCCTTTAACATTATTTTTTGGATCATCGCTGATATGGGGCAGAATATAATTGAATTTACCATGATTAATTTTATATTCGATTTTATTATTTCCGTCGAGCTGCCTGAACCACTCGGCAATATGCCAGTAATGCCTTGCACGGACTTCCCGATTAGCTCTCATCATAGCCTGATCATCCAGACTAAAAGGAGAACCTGGAGAATAGCTGTCGAACCCCGGTATTGCACCCGAAACTGTCGGTTCTATATACTCATCTACCAGACTTCCGCCGTGTCCCGATTCATGCGCAAAAGTGAAAAAACCTCCAAAATCTTTAACTTCTGTCTTACCGGATTTATCCTTTTTGGTTACTTTGAATAAAGGGGCGTTATCAGTTTCACCAAGAACTCCTTCTCCTGGTTTCGATCGCATAAACCCTCGTACTCCGCCGGGATCAGTAGTGTCCTTAAAAACTCCAATTTCAAAATGTGATTTTTCTTTGGGTAGAGATTGGGCAAACCAGATGACTTTACATTTGAATTTTTTATCGGCAGCATTTAGGGGTAAAACAAACGCACTGCCGGGATTGAACGTAATCTTACCGACAATATCCGGTCCGTTCCATCTGTGCAATAAATTTAAGATTGCTGTTTCAATCCAGTCCAAAGCTGTATTACCCGTTAAATTTAATGGGACAGCCTTAGGATTAAATGAGGCTTTTATGTTTGAATTAAAATTAAAAAACAGTCGAAGGAAAACCATACAGGCACTTATTTCCGTGACATCATCGCTGTCAATTTCACAGCATCTTAACCGGACCATATCGAAACGACCGATTTGATTGAATATAACGTGATCCTGTTCAAAGAAAGCCTGTACTTCACAAAAATTGCTTTTTATAGGGACAGGAAGCCGGGGTCTGTTTGTACGCGGCTGAACAAATGTAGCGGGAGAGGCAAATACATCAAGAATTGCTACAGCTGCCCTTGCACCCGTTACATCTCCCTTTCCATCCAGGGTTCTTTTATTGAAAGCATCAAAAAAATTACCCTGCGCGATTATTAATCTTGTCCAGTCCGGATAATCGGAAATGTAGTTTCTTGTTTTTTCATCTGCCGGAAGCTGAGTAAAAAAGCCATTATTGTTTTTAGTAAATGTCTTGATGTTTGTGGAATCGATAAATGCTTTTCCATCAGGTTTATATAATCCTTCAGAGGATAAGTCATCAGTGTTTGGACCTGAACGGGAAAAAGTATTACAAAATATAGATATCCTGTTTTCAATTTTATTATCGGGAATCCATTTTATGGGATTCAGATCTTTATCAGTAAGAACAATATCGTCCAGACTGAATATCAGCGGTTTTGTGTCACTTGTAATTTCTGAAGAGAGATCTTCAAATTTACCAACCTTAGCAGGGGGATTTCCGGTTCCTCCGGATAATCTGGCGAAATAGGTTTTCGATTTCCAGAAAACAGGCAAATCATAAAACCTTAATCTGTCGCCTTCCGGATTATCTTTTGCTGTGCCGGAGACAAAATTTCTCGTCCCGTCTTTTCTCGATTCAATAAAAGTATTAGCATCTGTCCGGAACTGAATAAGGGGTTTTACTCCTGAAGGGGTGTTTTGTAAAACAAACGGCAGACACTGGCAGCCCTCCGTATCTGTTGTCCAATTACTTTTTAAATCTGGTGTTGTTCCGGTTTTGGATGAATCCAGGAAACCCTCTATTAATAACGGAAGTATACTTTTTTTGGCTTTAAGGAGTCTATCGAAATATTGAAATTTGTAAAACCGCCAATGGGGGTCGAGTGTCATCTGAATTGGAGAAGCTTCGGAACCGATATTCTCTATGCTTAAGTCATCAAGATTTGTAAACTTTTTTTCTGTGTCATTGAAATTTGAAACCGCCGGAGATAATGTCCATGTTGTATTTTTAAGATCAAATTGTACAGGAAGATTAAAAACCTTAAATCCATCTTTTATTTTTTCTTTAATATCGGCTTCTTTTAAAAGTTCATCTTTAGCCGTAGTATCTTTCGGTTCACCGATAAAGTTAGATTCAGAAAACTTGAATGTGATTGTAAAACTTTTTTTACTTCTTAATATCTGAAGAAAGACCTGTCCTCTGTCATTGTCAATTGTTTTTTGTTCTTCAGTATTATCATCAAATTTTAACGTATATGGAAAGCCTGACGGGAATGTTCTTTCCGTACCTTCAGGAGTTTTATAAAGGAATTTAAGATGGACCCGTACAGCAAGGCCGCTTGGCAATGGCAGAGGGTCGACCTTTACAGGATTTCGTTTAAAAAATCCTTTTGGATACAGATCGCATTTTGAGGCAATGCACGTAAATTTCTGAGGATGGCATTTTAATTCAGGTTCCTCTCCTTCATCAAAAAAAAGTATTTCCACACGTCTGTCAACAGGATTTTCATCTTCGGTTTTTGCCTGGCTTGCAGGGTGATTCTCTCCACATCCAATTACCGGGGCGGGGTGGGGAGGACTTTTCTTCATAAATTGTAATTTTGCCCGTTCGTCATTAAGACCGTCCTCAGTTATACCCATAACGATCAACAGTTCCAGAGTATACATATCAAAGAATGCGCCCCAGGTCTGTTTACCCACCTTCCCATCTTCATCAATTTTTGTAAAGGTATGATTAAAACGGTTCTGATGGATATTTAAAGTCACGAAATCAATATTATATCTTTTTTGAAAATTCAATATTGCCTGTTCTGTCTCAGGATTCATTTTATTAGTTATATCACCCGGATCGCAGTCAAATTCAAAATTAAAGGATATCCATTTTAATATCTGTTGTATGTCTTCAACCTGGTGCTTGTCATCGGATGAATCTACCCAGTTACTTCTCTTGCCCGTAAACATAAAGAAAACAT
>DATICR010000031.1:0-6504 GCA_035456745.1 Ignavibacteriaceae bacterium | reverse complement strand
TGTGTAAAATTGAATTGTTAAAATAATAAAAAGGAAGGATTAAAGGATTGATGATTGATGATTGATGATTGACGATTGAAGATAGATGATTGATGATTGCATTAATGTCCACAGTATACAATCCCGCGAGACGGGATCTTCGCTTCGCTACGATCGGCAAATCAGTCAAGGGGTGTATTTACTTTTTTAAGAGCTGAAGGTATTTCTACGAAAAAGTGGGAAATTAGTTGCATCCCGCTGGGAGCGGGATCTTCGCTGCGCTTCGACAAAGTCATCGCTGAAGCGATTTTAATAAAGCAAACAAAGTTTATTTAAGCGAAAGATATTTGTATGGAAAATTAGTTGCACAAAGAACGCATTAAAATGATGATTGACAATTTACAGAGAATCTAGTGAAGGAAGTCTACATTAAAAGTCCACAGTATACAATCCCGCGGGACGGGATCTTCGCTTCGCTACGATCTGCAAATCAGTCAAGGGGCGTATTTACTTTTTTAAAGCGGAAGGTATTTATAAGAAAAAGCGGAAAATTAGCTGCACAAATATATAAACGGTTAAAACCGTTGCTGGTTATATTCTCTCTACTATAAACCAACAGATAAATCTGTTGGTTAATGAGAGCCAATATGCTGAATACAAACTAATTTTTATAATTTATCCAGTTTTGCTTTCGCCTGCCTATGGCTATCGAAGAAGAAATATGCTGAAATAATTATACTGAATGAAAATACAAAACCGATAATTGAGATATTACCCGAAGCAAAAACAGATTTAATGCCGTGAACGAGGCTTTCCAGATAAGAAAGCAGTGTATTTAAATTACTACTGTCACCCGAAGTTTTTGAACCATACGACAATATATATGATGTGAGGTAACCGATTATTGCGAGGCTAATTAAAATAAAAAAGGAAGATACAGAAAAAATAAAATACCTTTGTCCTTTTGGTTCCGGTTTCCTGACAATCTTTTTCATTAGCCGGGACGTGAATTCCTTAGAGGTTTCTCTGAGAGGGATTCTCTTCAATTCATTATGAACAAACTGCAAAGCGTGGAGTTTTTTTCTGATAACTTCAGACTTAATTAATATTTCATTTAACTCTTTTAATTCAGCAGCACTAAGCCCTCCATCGATATATCTGTTCAAAATTTCATCAGTCACTTCAATCATTAAAACTCCAATTTTAAATTATTTTTCATTACTATATCCTTCAATGCATTCCTTGACCTGTAAAGTAAAACTTTTACATTAGAAAATGAGCGGCCGGTCACTTCACTAATTTCTTCGCAGCTCATTCCATCCAAATAAAACATTGTTAATACCGATGCATAATTTTCAGGCAGCTTACTTATAACGCCGGCAATGAATTCGCTTAAATCATTCTTTTCGGAAGCAACGGTGGTAAATTCATCCGCTAGCTCAAGTTCATCATCTATTGATATCATTTCTCTTTCAATTTTTCTTTTCTTTGCCGACAATCTAGTTAAAGCAGCATTATATACAATTCTGTAAAACCAGGTTGAGAATTTGGCCTCGTATTTAAAATTCTTCAATCCATAGTAAGCTTTAAGAAATGCATCCTGCAGCACTTCTTCGGCTTCCATAGAATCTTTCAGCATATTACACAGAAGAGAGAATGCTCTGTTTTTATATCTATCAACCAAAATTTCAAAATCAGATTGATTTCCTTTCCTGACAGATTCAATAATCTCATTATCGGCCAATTCTTTCATCTGCTGGTTAGACCTGTTTATTCCAAAAAAGGTTACAGGAAAATTCTAACCATCAAATTAATCAATAATAGCCGGCATATCAATTAATTAAAGGGTATGTGTAACCTTTATTAAATCCTATTGGTCATAACCGTTAGAAACTAAAATAACAATTGTGATAAAAAAACAATTTAATCCAAATATTAAAATCAATTGAGGCTTTAAATGGCAGAAGATGTTATTGCTGTATTTATTCCAATAATAATGATCCTGGTAACAGGACTCGTACTTGTGACCTATTTTTATTTACGTTCAAGAGAAAGACAGATGCTAATAGATAAAGGTCTGAGTGCAGAATCAATCAAAGAATTTTTCGAAAGCAAAAAAGATGCAAACAGGATGCTAAAAATCGGTATCGTTATTGTTGCTTTCGGAATTGCTTTAGGGCTTGGTTTATGGTTGCAGGATATTACACACAAAGATTATTGGGTCCCCTTTTCAATATTCACGATTACAGGTCTGGGATTTATAACGGCCAATGTTATAGCGAGAAGGATGAAAGAGTGAATGGATGAATGAATGGATGAATGAGTGAATGATTGAATGATTGAATGATTGAATGGTTGAATGAATGAGTGAATGGCTGAGGGGTTTGAATGACCGAATGAGAGAGAAGTCCGCAATCCGGCATAGTGGGATGAAGTTTTTGTGATATTTGAACTCACCCCGTAGCCCCTCTCTTCCGCCACGGCGGACAGGTGTTAAGCGAGGGGCTTGTTGGAAATGATGTCTATTTATTTGTGGTGTTAACGATATTGCTGCCACGGTTCGGAAATTAAACGCGAACCTGACCGTGGCAGCCCAGATAAAAAATTGACTGACTGTGGGGTTGAATGGGTGAATAGCTGAGGGGTTTGAATGACTGAATGAGATTGAATGGAAGAGTGAGTTGAATTGGGTTATTTCATTACTGCCGGCGGTTAGAATTTGACGGAGAAGCCGAGGGTGGGAATGATAGGGAACATGGTGCTGGCATTTCTTCCAAGGGTTAAATTGTCATTTATATAATATTGATAGCCTATAACATTAGACCTGTTATAGGCATTTATTACATCGAGATAAAAACTCCAGCTCAGGTTCCAGAAATTGGTTACTGCTGTAAATCTTACATCAAGACGGTGGTACGGGGGTTTCCTTGAATTTAATCTTTGATTATTATAATCCACGTCATAAATAACTTCCCCTGTTCCCCCTGTAAAAGGTGTCCGGACGGCAATTTCAGGGGTTTCAGGCACACCGTCACCATTTTCATCAAGCACTATAATTCTCGGTTTTATTCCTGCCGGCCGTGATACAGGAAAACCTGAGCCATACTGCCATCTTAGTCCAAGATCAAACCAGCCAGTCAATTGATAATTAAGAACAACATTAACCGTATGCCCCTGATCGAAACGGAAAGGCAATATCTTATCATTTTCATTCCGGTCAGCAACTGAATATGAATAAGAAACCCAGCCTGACATTTTATCTTCCGGTGAAAGATTTTTTTTAGTAAGAAATAATTCGAATCCATAAGCACTTCCATCGGCATTATTAACAGGTACCTGTGTAAGTGAGTCGCCCTGAGTTTTTACCGGCTGTGTCCATCCTGACGGATAACGCGGATCCTTTCCGGGAATAGGAGTAGTCTCATAAACAGCACCAGGCACAATCTTCTGAACTATCAGGTTATTAAAATCTTTATAATAACCTTCCAGCTTAAGACTCCATTCGGCATCAAGCCAGCGTTCTACTCCAAGAATATAATGTAAGGCCTGTTCTGCTTTTAAATTCCTTGTATATATATTATTAAGATCATAAAGGACACCCTCATCCCTGAGTTTTTCATAACCGGGTGACTGATAATAGACTCCCCACACCGCTCTTAATGTAGTCAAATCATCCAAAGCATAAGACATCGAGAATCTTGGTGAGACATAAGCTTTATTCAGAATGTCATAATAATCAAATCTGAATCCCGGCTGAAAGTAGAACTTATCATTCAGTGAGAAATTATTTTGCACAAATGCGTGATATCTTTTATCATTACGAATATCCTTAAGATTATTAAGAACTGTCCTGAACTGGGGATTAGACAGCAGGAATGCCTTTAGCTGCGGATCAATATCAATCTGAAAATCAATTGTAGTTTTAAGAAAATCTACTCCTGCCCCAGCCTCGAGAATATTTTTTCCCCAAAGATAAGTGGCATAATCATCAACAGAATATTTTTGAAATGTAAAATTTGTATTAAATTTAAAATAAAGAAGATATGGGGCCAGTGTATCGGGAATTATATCTTTAAAATCTTCACGGTTAAGAGAGGGATCAAGGATTTCAGAATTTAAATCAGCATAGCCATTATTTGTATAATAAGATCCGACGAGCTTATTAAGGAATTTAGTATCAGGAGCATAGTGCCAGCCAAAGCTTGCAACATTATTTAAGGTAACGTTAGATACTCCCACACTATCCGCAGTTTTTCTCTTTTTCGCACTGACTATATCCACCCCGTCCTGAGAATAGATTCCATTAATCAAAAATTTATTTCCATTATAAGGGCCTATTACAATTTTAGTCTGAACATCATAAAAATTCGGGAAATTCACATTTTGATCCACGAGTCCTGCATTTTTTACAAAAGGTTCAATAATGAGATCATAGTAAGTTCTCCGCGAATCCAGCATCCAGCTTCCTTTCAGGTTGAAAGGGTTTTTCCCCTGCAGGACAAGGTTAGCATCAATTATTGAAGCATTGAGACTTCCGCTTAAATATTTCTGGTCGCTGCCCTCTTTATTGGTTACATCCAAGACTGCAGATAGACGATCGCCGTATCTTGCGGGAAATCCACCGGTAATAAGGTTAACCCGTTCAACGGCTTCGGGGTTGAACATACTGATGACTCCATACAATCTATACGGATTAAAAATTTCAACATCATCCATGATAATCAAATTCTGGTCAGGTCCGCTGCCTCTGATAACAAGCTGAGATGAAAAATCACTCGGTGCAAGAACTCCAGGTAACGACTGCAGGGTTCTTAAAACATCTTCTCCTGCGCCAGGCAAAATTTTAGCGTTACGGGGATTCAAATCAATGAGGCTTGTTCTTGTATCCCTTTGCTCCTGTCTTTTCATTCCGATTACATTCACTTCACCGATATTAATAATGGCTTCAGTTAAGACTATATTTAATTCTAAAATTTCCCCCTGCATAATTGTTACATCTTTTGTTATTGTAGTGTAGCCGACAGAACTGAATCTTATTGTTTGATTCCCGGCAGGAATGTTTTTCAGAAGATATTTGCCCTTATCATCGGTAACTGTACCTATACCTGTATTAAGTATCAGGATATTTACAGAAGGGATAGGAGTGTTCCTGTCTGTAACAGTACCTGAAATCCCTCCTGTTTGAGCCAGAACCAATTTTGAAAATAATATTATAGTCAGAACATATTTCATTCAGAAGTTCCAATTGTTGACAAGTAAATTTAAAGAAAAAAAATGTGTGTAGAAGTGCAGTTTGTTGGAGCGAGAAACAGTTAGTAAAACAAGTCGGCTGTAATTGAACCTCTCCAAAAGGAGTCCTTCGGACTACGATGTTCCGGGATGTTAGAGGGGATAATATTTTCTACAATAATTCATCCTCTACGAGGATGTGGTATGACGTTAGAAAATTGTTTCTACAATAATAGAACCTCTACGAGGTTCCGTATGGCAATTGGTAATCGTTTTCTACAATAATTGGAGTTCTTCGGACTATGAGGTTTAAGGTAAAGATTGATAGATTTCCCGGAACACCTGATGACCGGAAGATACAGCGATGTGTTATTCTGACTATTAAAAATACAATGAGAAGAAGCTGGAATAAAGGCCCAAAGAAAATTCGTGGAATTCGCTGCCGGTCTCTCCGGGTTTTACATTAAACCGGTATCGTGCATAAACAGTAAATGTATTAGCGATTCTGAATAATCCAAGTGAGAGTTCGGGAGAAATTCCGTTAAAGCCTTTGAAGTTAGTAAATCCGTTGAAGCCGGGTGAAACATATTCAATGCCAGGCAAGGGAATAATATGTTTATAGCCTACCCTTAAAAAATTTTTGACAGGTGCATTAAAAATGTGAGAATATTCAGCAGAAAAATAACCCAAAGGGTACCTGTAATTTGAGCCTCGTATTGAAATTAAAGGAATTTCCTTAGTGAGACTGAAATAGTCATCTTCTTTTTCCTTAACGTAAACCGGTGAAGGTATCACAAAATCTAATGTCCCGAATAAGCACAGGAGTAAAAAATTTGATCCCCCTTCTATTTTTAGTTCCTCGGGCAGCTCAAATTCATAAGTATCACTTTTAAATTCCCTGCCAAGAGAATCTTTTACCAGAATGACAAATGGTACGTTCTTCGTGGTAAATTCCAATTTCGATATATCAATATCCTTTTTATGAGATTCTGTAAGTTCATCAGACACTGAGTATGTATAATTATTATCGATAATTACCTGTGATGTGGCTGCTGCGCTTGTAAAAAACGAGAGCACAAAAGTATGAGGTACTTCAGGGGTTACAAAAGAATCTATCAGATAAACCTCAACGGAATCAGGTTCATCCTGTGCAATTAAGGGAAGAACAGATACTAAAATGAAAAAAAACAAGACGAGCAGCTTTAATTTCATAGCTTTTTCCTGCAGAAGATTAAATGATGTTCAAAAATAAATAAAAAGGTCACTCATATAAAAGTAATATGAGTGACCGGTTAA
>DATICR010000030.1:0-2334 GCA_035456745.1 Ignavibacteriaceae bacterium | reverse complement strand
TAATAAATAATTATGAAAGCTCAAAAAAACAAATATTTTTACTTAACGATAATGTAATTTCAGACCAGTCTGCCTCTCAATCCCCTGATCTTTTATTATTCGGCAACATCGGCAATAACATTGTAAACAGTTTTAAGGGAGACAATCTATATCTGCACCTTGCGGGAGTGGCGTCAACTGCACTGATCGTTACTACAAATATCGATTATTATGTACATAATTATTTTTATGAACACGAACAATTCGGTATTGCTGCAATACCGATTATACATTATGCAATTTATATCCCATTTGTAACAGGAGGATCTTTATATGCTTATGGTAAGCTGAATAAAGATGATCGTGCTGTAGCGGCTTCCTTTGCAGTTTTTCAGTCAAGTCTTGTTGCCCTTGCTTACAATTCTTTACTGAAGGCAATTACAGGAAGACCTCATCCTGACTGGCAGGACAGTACAGATATGAAAAGTCTGAGCAAAACTTTCAGGTTTGGATTTTTACGAGGGGGTGTCTGGTGGGGATGGCCGTCGGGGCATACATCATCCATGATGGCAGTTGTTTCGGCATTAACAAATTTCTACCCCGAAAAAACCTGGCTGAAAATTACAGGTTATTCGTTAGTGGCATATATGATGTTCGGAGTAACATCTTTACATAGAGGAGGAATGCACTGGTTTTCAGATGCTATAGCGGCTGCCTTAATGAGCTATGCGATTGGATCCACAATCGGGAAATATTACAGGAGCAAATTTCAGACAAAAGAGAATGGCCATTTTTCCTCAGGGGCGATGTCAATACCTCTCATTAATTTTCGTTTCTCATTTTAATTAACTTAGAAGAGAATAAGCCAGAAAAACAAGTCCCGATAATGATAACCCTATTCCTATTAATCTTTTAAGTATATGCTCATCAATCTTTGTGGCCAGAGAATTACCCAAAAATGCACCTATAACAAAACCTATAATAATTGGAGCAGCATAACCAAAATGTACATTTCCGAGAAAATAGTGACTAATACTTCCGGTCAGACTGGTTACCATAATCATAAATAATCCGGTTGCCGAAGCCACCTGTGAAGGGGCAGAGAAAACTACAACAAGGATAGGAACTTTTAGAAAACCTCCCCCGACACCAAACAATCCTGCCAAAGTACCGGCTAACATTCCGAAAACCAGTGCAAGCATAATGCTGACCCTATATGCACCATAATTAGTTCGTCTGATAATTTTTGGACCAATCTTGTTTATCTTATAAAAAATTGAGTCCTTTACAATTCTTTCCTTATCCCCATATGAATTTATTATGAAATTTGTTCCAAGAGAAATAATGAAAATCCCAAATATTAACTCCAAAATAAACAAAGGTATAATTACTGAAAGAAACGAGCCGAGGACGGTTCCAAATATCGTAGGTATTTCCAGAAGGACACCGGTTTTATAATCAATTAATTTCTTTCTGCCATTAAAAATAGAGGATATTAGTGCGCCGGGGAAAAGAGCCACCAGTACAGACCCGACTGCAATATTTAATGGGACATGAAATCCAATGACAAGGAGGGGTATCATAAACACTCCCCCGCCAAATCCGACAATCGTTCCAAATGCACTAACAATAATAGCTAATAGTATTACGAGGAATTCCATTTTTTCCTGAACAGGAGGTATTTTTCCTTAGAGTTTAGACAAAGATACAAACTTATAGTAATTTTTGATGTGCAATATTAAAAATAGGTTCATATTTTTTCTTTCACACTTTTTACTTCACACTTTTTACGGATGTCTGACTCCCAATCTCTTCTTTCCGAACTTTAATAAAAAGTTGAAGATCCGGTTTAACCATTTGCTGACTGAAAACTGCAGGGTGTGTTGCACAATTATATTATTTGTCATTTAGTAAGCCATTAATAATAATTATTGACCCTCTACAAGGGTCGGGGACAGTTGACTATTGAAGATTCTCTACAATAATTGAACCTCTACGAGGTTCCGATACAATGTCTTAACCGAAAAAATTAACTAATTTCCCCGCTTCCAAATAGCAATTCCTGTTGTGCAACAGACCCTGCAGACTGAGGACTCTTTTCGCTTCATACTTCGGAAACCGGAGAAGCTGAAATCAAAAAGAATTTGACTTAATCTTACTCGAAATTTAAAGTTGGGATCTTCGAACGACATCGGTAAGTTCACAAAATCTCCAGGGATTTGAATAAAATATATTTAAGAATGGTTATCTTAAAGACAGCGGTTAATGTCAGGGACAAGGAGGAGCAGAAATCTCAACTTCATTTATCTGGATCATTGGTTGGATATTTGTATAATTTTTTATATCTCCCTGAAG
>DATICR010000029.1:0-10321 GCA_035456745.1 Ignavibacteriaceae bacterium | reverse complement strand
TCGGGCTCCTTTATTCTTTTAGTAATGGATTACTTGATCAGCAGCATATTCCTTGATTGCGAAAAGTCCTGTGTTGTAAGTCTGTAGATACAACTTTCCGATCCTGCCCCTATTAATTTCAGTCCATCAGCTATCAACAACTTCAAAAGAGCAAAATCCAGGTAAAATGCTCTAAACTTCTAGTATCAATAAACGGACGGTTGCAATTGATAATTGATAATTTACAATTAACAATGAAAGGAATAATATTATCTTCTTCATAGGATGCTCCTGTGAAAGAATGGGCAACGCAACATATCACTCATTTTTAGCTCCCCGGAAATTTTCGCCTAGCTCTATATTATAGAAAAAATCTTCTAATAGCAACCGGTTTGTTTAATTGTTGAATTGCTTAATTGTTTGTAATGACTCAATAGAAATGTCTGTAATTCGACTCGATAGAAATGTCAGTAAAAAAAGAAATTTGAGATGTCTTATATTACTCTCACCGGATTTGAAAATATCCATGCGTTGTTATTCAGATAGACCTCTGCTCTGTAAATACCCCGTGATTTTACTTTTATTTCTAAGTCTTTTTCCTCGACTTTGGTGTGCAGTTTTCCGTTTCTTATTATCCGGATTTCGGCTTTTTCAACAGGCAGCTCGACTTTCAGAATCATATCTCCTGAAAATTCCGGTGATTCTCCCATGCAGTATTTTTTTCCTCCCGATTCAGCATAAAAACGGAATCCTTTGGAATCGGAATGATAGTCATTTGCTATAAAACATTTACCCTCTTCAAGCGCTTTGTATATCTGTTTTTTGGCCGTTTCGATTCCGGAAGGTGTATTATCCTTTCTGATTCTTCTATCTGTGAAAATATGCGTCCTTATCGATTTAAAAAGAACCTTATAAGGGAAAACTTCCACCTCCAGAAATCCAAGTATATTGTATTTATGGGCATGTGCATCGACTCCACCGATGCCCACAACTTTTCTTTCCAGGTTTAACTCATCCCACACTTTAAGCGTTTCGGGAGGAGGCGCATCGATTGTTTTTAAGGGATGAAGAAAAGCCCGGTATTTATTCTCCTCAGTTAAATTCTCCATCCACTCCGACATATGATTCCATATTTCTATCCCTGTAAAATCTTTGGTGTCCCATTCTGTCCAGGGATATGGAGGATGCTCGGCCATATGAGTCCTTTTTTCATGGGGGTGGGCGAGAAATCCGATTCCCCCATCATCTTTTATTCTCTTTACATATTCTTTTGCCGATAGTCTTGTTGAATAGGTTTCTTTGATATTAAATGCGAGATAGTGATTTTTATTCTGCTTATCATTTATTTCACAGCCGACCAGCAGGAGAGTCTTGCCATACCATTTTTCATATCCGTCCTTTAATGCCCTTAATGTATTGTGATCAGTAAGTACTATATAATCAAGACCGGATTCGTCGGCATAACCTGCAATCTCTTCAACTTTTCCGGAACCGTCCGAATAAATTGAATGCATATGTAAGGCACCTATATATTCATGCATAAGGATATTTTCAGCAAGGAATTAAGATTTTACAAATGAAAGTTATAAAATTAATACTAACAAAAAACACAAATTGGTGAATCTTAAATTGATAGATGGCATATCTGTTTTAGTCTGACTTTTTAAACTGTGGCACTTAAGAATAGATGGTTTCAGCCATTTAATGAAAAAGGGAGAGCCCTTCAGGTAACTAAAATATTTTTATTTGTCTGGTATGAGCTGTGGAAACTTTTTTCACTAAAATCTGGTTGTGAGATCTAAAAGAATACGCCCAGCGGTTGAGGTCTTCTCAAATATTCCTTCATAGCTTAAAGTAAGAAATACCGGATTTAAAAGGATGGTTGAAAGATCGAATGAAACAGAATTTTGATTTATAGAAGCGATGCTGTTGTTAAATTTATATTGAGTGTTTCGATAGTAAACAGACAGGTCAATATTATCGGTAATATTGCGGCTTAACCTTAAACCGGCTACTCCTCCGTCAATATAACTTGTTATAATTTTGGAATAAGATATTGTCGGGGTGATTTCAATGAGCGGCACTTCAGAATAAGTTATATAGCCTCCAAAATTCCTGGCAGGTTTTAAATCATTTTTCTGAAATCTGTATCCGCCGTTTAATCCGACAAAAAGGAATCTGATTGGCTTTATATTCAGCCTTAAATTAAAACCCTGCCTTGTCTCATTCTCAAAAACACTGTCAATGAAATTCTTAAAAGTTTCATAATAGATTACATTTTTCCGGGCATCGTAAGAAAGATAAAATGATACAGCAGTAATAGGTGAATACTGCAAAGAGGCAAATATGCTTGTCAGCTGGAAATCGTTCTTCTTAATTCCGCTTATCATTTTGTATAAATCCATCTCGCTTGATACAAAGACATTTGTGTTTTCAAGGATAGAATTCGAGTGCTGGAAATAAATGAATCTTCTGTCAGTCTTAAAATCATTGGTTTGTTCAAATACGGCAAGTGTATTTCTCATATATCCACTGCCTAATGAATCATCCCTTCCAATAAATGCGCCATATTCAAATAATTTTAAGTTGATTCCTAGATCAGTGAAGTTCGGTCTTGAGCCGGCAACGACTCCAACATAATTTCTGTCGAATCCTTTTTCAAACTGAACGCCGTCAACCGAACTAATATTCGAGATCTTGAAATTTATATGTCGTCCAACCCATAAAGATGTCGTTTCATCAAACTGATAGTTTAACGCGAGATCATATATTCTTAAGCTGCGGCCAAAATTATTGGGCATATCCGACCATTGATCTGCACGATAGGCAAAAGACATATAATTTGAAAATGATAAATTGCTTTCACCAATATTCTTTGCATTAAGTGAAAATGTGTATCTCCATCTCTGGTTATCAGCAAAGTGTGGTGAATTTGAAATATTGGAATATGACTGAATCGAAAATCTTCCTTTCAGTGAAGCTTTTTGCTTCACCGCTGGATTCTTTGGTGGTAAATCTGCCTTAAATTCTCCTTCCGGTGTAGACGGCACTGTTACAATGGGTGATTGCTTTTCTTCATTAACATCAGGTACTATTTTTTCTATTACGGCAATTAATTTATCATCCACCTTAAGATCGAGACCATTAACAGTTTCTCCGGCAACTGATTTCGAAGAAATAAATTTAACTATCATTGCAGGTAAAAGTTTGTTATCTATCCTCTGAAATAAAGTATCTCCCTGTGTGATTCCGGCTGTATTTTCAAATTTCACATAAATATTTTGCGACGACATATAAGTTATTGTGCCTGTTTTTTCAACCTTCTCAATTGTCGAAGCACTGATCAGCCCGGCAGCTAAAACCAATAAGTTTATTATATATAAAATTCTTATCATTTAAAATACTTTTATATTATTCAAAGGTTTGGCATTACCAAAATGATTGGTAGAATGACAATTCCAGCAGTTTGTAGGATCGCCTGGCTGGTGTCCTTCCAGAAAATCATTGTAATGACAGCTCAAACATTGCGGTTGATAATTAGCTTCCGAATGACAATTATTACAATCCATTGTACTGTGATTACCATAAAGGATATAGAAACTGTGATCGAATGTAGCCGGTTGCCACGCGTCCTGGGTATGGCAGTTCAAACATTCGTGCGGGAAGTTTAACTGCTGATGCGGTGGATCTGTCGTTGCATTATAATTATCCGAATGGCAGCCATAACAGGTATTGGGAGTATTATTATAATCTCCCTGATGGCAGACATAACAGTCATTTTGTATTGCAATGTGTGCGCCTACAAACTGAAAATAATTTGAGTGAATCGGGAAAGTCGCAGGCTGCCAACCGGGATTAGTGGTATGACAGGTCTGACAGTCGGTCGGTAATTGCAATGCGGTATGACTTGGATTACTGCTATTATTATAGTCGGTTTCATGACATGCGAAACAAGCAGTAGGTGTACCGACGAATCCGTTCTGATGACAGGAGGAACATGGAACCTGCAAATGCGCCCCGGTTAATGGGAAGTTCGTTGTATTATGATCAAATGTGGACGGAATCCATCCGTCAAACCCATGGCACATTTCACAATTGGTAGGGTAATTCAATGTAACATGATTCGGGGCATTATTATAATCATTCTGATGACAGGGATAACATTCAGGAGACAATCCCGTTATTACTCCCTGGTGACATTCCGAACATTGTATCTGAGCATGTACACCAAGTAACTGGAACCCTGTTGTTGCATGATTAAATGTTGAGGGAATAAATGCAGTTGTTGTATGACAATCCTGACACGTAACCGGTATTCCCGCTGCCACATGATTTGGATTGGCAGCATTGTTATAATCGTTCTGATGACAAGATACGCATTCAGGATTTAATCCTGTAATTACTCCCTGGTGGCATGCTGAACATTGTAGCGAAGCATGTGCACCATCTAATACAAATCCTGTTGTTGAATGATTGAAAGTTGAAGGTGTCCAGCCGTTTGTAGTATGACAATCTCCGCACGTCGTTGGAATTCCCGCTGCCACATGATTTGGATTGGCAGCATTGTTATAATCATTCTGATGACAGGATACGCATTCAGGATTTAATCCTGTAATTACTCCCTGGTGGCATGCTGAGCATTGCAGTGGTGCATGTGCACCATCTAATACAAATCCTGTTGTTGAATGATTGAAAGTTGAAGGTGTCCAGCCGTTTGCAGTATGACAATCCTCGCACGTCGTTGGAATTCCTGCTGCTACGTGATTGGGATTAGCAGCAGAGTTATAATCATTCTGATGGCATTGCAGACATGCAGTTGAAGTTAAATTATAATTTCCGTTATGACAATCGTTGCAGTTAGTTATTAAAGCGTGCTGGCCGATTAATTCAAAATATTGATTGTGCTGTGGGAACTGTGCAGGCTGCCATCCGGGATTTGTAGTATGGCAGGTCTCACAATCAGTAGAAATACCAAGAGACTGATGATTCGGATTGGTTGTACCATTATAATCCGCTTGATGACAGCCGGAACATACTGTTGGTGGTGGAGTGTTGTATCCATTAGGATGACACTGAACGCAATCAACAGTCAGGTGAGCTCCCGTAAGAGGAAATCCGGATAAATCATGATTAAAAGCTCCGCCGCCGCTGCCTGTAGGATGGCATGCATAACAGGCATTACTTTCATAAATATATCCCTGAACTCCCGGATGTTGTTCATTGGTCTGATTAATTTCATGACAGGTTATGCAGGTAAAAACTGTAAAATCATTCGACTGAGTATGACAATCACTGCAGTTTTGCCATTTACCCTCATGACTGCCTGAATAAATTGGGAAAAATTGTGTATCGTGATCAAATGTTGCCGGCTGCCAGGCAGTCTGGGAATGACACGTCTGACAGTCTGTTCCAAATCCTGCCGCCTGATGATTAGGATCTGTTGTATTATTATAATCTGTAGCATGACACCCGTAACACTGATTTGGAGTGTTGTTATAATTGCCGTTATGACATTGAGCGCAATCATTTGCTATTGCAGCATGTGCCCCGATTAATTCGTAATAATTATTATGAATAGGGAATGAAGCCGGCTGCCAGCCTGGATTCGTAGTATGGCAATTTTCACAATTTGTGGGAATTCCTATTGCCTGATGATTCGGATTGGTAGTTGCATTAAAATTTGCCTGATGGCAACCCATGCAATCTGTGGGTGGCGGAGTACTGAATCCATTTTGATGACAGGCGGAACAATCGGTAGTCTGATGAGCGCCGGTTAACGGGAAGCCTGTGGTATTATGATCAAAATTTGTATCACCCCAGCTGTTTGTGTTATGGCATAGGGTACAGTCAGTAGGATAATGCTGCGCAAGATGATTTTCTGCACCATTATAATCAGCTTGATGACATGAAAAACATGCGGGATCGGCATTTGAAGTAGTTCCCTGATGACAGGATGAACATTCAAGACCAACGTGTCTTCCTGTTAACTCAAATCCTGTTGATGAATGATTAAATGTTGATGGAATAAACGCAGTTGTATTATGGCAGTCGATGCAGTTAGTAGAAATTCCTGCAGCTACGTGATTGGGATTAGAGGCACTATTATAAGTACTTTGATGACAGGAATAACAATCCATCGGAGTTCCGGCAAAACCCTGTGAATGACATGCTGAACATTCAATTGTTTTATGTGCACCGGTCAGGGGGAATTGGGTAGTGTTATGGTCAAAGTTAGCTGGTGACCATCCATTTATCGTATGACAGTCCTGACATGTTTGTGGAAAGTTTAGAGTCTGATGATTAGGATCTGTTGTAGCTCTATAATCGGCCTCGTGACAGGAATAACAGTCAGTAGAAAGACCTTTAAAATTGCTTCCCTGCTGATGGCAGGCAAAGCAGTCACGAATGTTATGTCCGCCAACTAACGGGAAGAAATCGTGCCTGAAATTAAATGCGGACCACACCATGCTTGTTATATCATGGCAGTCTTCACAATTAGTCGAAAATCCTGCGGTAATATGATCAGGGTTCTGAGCTGCTGCATAATCTGTCTGATGGCATGAGTAGCAGTCAATTTGTATTACCTGAAAATTTAGGTCCTGATAATCTTTATGACATTGTTCGCAATCAGCCAGCCTATGTGCACCGACAAGCGGGAATCTGCTTTCCTGGTGAACCACATTTATATCTCTTACAATCCACGACTGGGGAGTATGACACCTTTCGCAATCAAAACCAACCGAACCCCGGTGAATATCTTTATGGCACGAGAAACAATCCTGAATTTTCTTCGCTTCAGAAAATATAAGTGTCTGGTGGCAGGATTTGCAGTCGACAACTTTATGCTGCCCGATTAGCTTAAACCCGGTTACATCGTGATTAAATTTCATGGAATCAGGATTAACATTCCATGAAACAGATTCATGGCAGAATGAGCAGTCAAGATTCAGATCTTTACCATGCGGAGATTGGGCTAAGATTACTCCCGCTGCTATTAGTATTAAAATTAAGAATGACAGGCTGCGCACTTAAAGTCATCTAACTTGTATTTGATAAATTGATTATTGTTCTCGGTAATAACCGGATGACATCTGGAACACGCTAATTTCTGATGAGCTCCCTCTAATGAAAATCTCGTACTGTTATGATTGAATTTTTCAGGCTTCCATGAATCAAATATATGACATCTTTCGCAATCTGAATTTCCGTTCTCTATAAACTGACCATAGTGCACATCCTTATGGCAGCCTTCGCATTTTGAGCTCAGAGAAACAAACCGGAATTTTTTATTGCCTGTATCCTCCACTTTATAATGGCACTCTCCACAACTTACTTCTTTATGCTTTCCGTTGAGAGGAAAAGTCGTAAGTTCATGGTTGAATTTAATATTTTTCCAATCATCAATAAAGTGACAATTTTCACACTGATTATTCTGCATAAATTTTTCAATTATTTCGGTACCATGAACATTTTTATGGCAATCTATACATTTATTTCCAATATTTTTGAAGTGCCATTTATCGTTGTTAAAATGACATGACTTACAGGGAACAGCAAGGTGAGCACCGGTTAATTTAAATTTAATCTCATTGTGCTCTTTAATGGTGAAGGTCGAAGGTTCGAAACCTTTTTCAGTATGACATACCGAACAGTCTTTTAAAGTGGCTCCTGAAAATTCACCATTATGGTAATCTGAATGACAATCGATACAATTTTGATGCCGGGGTTTGGTGTTCAGGTTGTCGCCATGACATTTTGCGCAAATTACTAATTGGTGTTTACCAATCAATGGAAAATCGGTTTTGTTATGATCGAAAAATTTTTGATTAATTAGCTTAAATCCTGCTGTCACATGACAACTTTGACAGTCTTTTCCGAATTTGCTTTCATGAACATCTTTATGACATGACTCACAGGTCGAAAATGATATTCCTATAAGTCTAATATTTTGCTTTCCGTTTTTAATTTCTGATGGATGACATTTTAAACAGGCGACATTTAAATGAGCACCTGTAAGCTTATAGCGCGTCTTTGAATGATCGAAATTTTCAACAGTGGAGAAATTTGTGGTGTTGTGACACGAACTGCATAGTTCACCAAGTTTTCCTTCGTGTATATCCGTATGACAACTTCTGCACGACTGACTTAACCCCAGTAAAGTATTTTTTCTTAAAGATGCATTTTTAATTTGTATAAAATCTGATTTATGACAGTCCTCACATTTAATTTCAGAATGTTTGCCTGTCAGATTAAATCCTGCTTTTGAATGATCAAATCCATTTGTATTGAAATTAATTATCCGAAAATTTCTTCCGTGATGTTCGCTATGGCAGTTCCAGCAATTTTTTCCTTTAGCGTCGGCACCTGAATGATACCCTCTGTTTTCCTGGATCAAATTTTTAATTACCGAATGACAGTCAAGACATTTGGAATCCTGAACCTGTTTTCCCAAAACATGACATTTTGTACAGTTACTTATTCCTTCATATTTAGCATGGGCATTAGTAAGATCCCCGGGTGAAATTTGTGCATTTAAGGAAGTAAAAAAAATCAGGAATAGTACGATTATTTTGCATACCACGGGTATTATTTTTCGTATAGTTGAAATGTTTAACAGGAACACTTCCTTTATTTATTTTGAATATTTAAGAAATAAAAATCGGAAATAATTCAGTTTTCGTGTTTCAAAATTGCATCGCCGAATTTTTTCGTAATCATGATCCCTATCTTGGTGAGAAAAGCTGTAGGTACTTCCCCGCCTGCAAAAATATAGACCAGGTCATTCTGTAGAGTCAGATAATTTTCCTTTCCCTCTATTGAAATAATTACCTTATCATCGAGAATTTCCTTTACATTCGAATTGAAAATAACTCTTATTGTTCTATCTTTGGAAGCTTTCTCAATTCTTTCCAGGTTTTTTGGTTTTATTCTTGCAAAGGAATCATTTCTGTATGATAAAGTCACTTCATTTTTTTCATCACTCAGAAGCAAAGCATTTTCAATAGCCGAATCTCCACCGCCGACAACTAATATTTTTTGATCATGAATTAATTCGGGTTCGAGTAATCTGTATGCAACTTTTTCTTTGTTTTCGCCGGGAATTCCAAGTTTCCTCGGTGAACCTCTTCTCCCTATCGATAGAAGAACCGAATTTGAAGTATAGATTTTTTTAGATGTTTCTACCCTGAAAATCTCACCTGACTTTTCAATATTAAGAACTTTTTCCTGTTCATGGATTAATATTTTATTTCTGCCCAAAGCTTCCATCCATAAATTTAATAAGTCTGTTTTGGAAGTCTCAAATAATTTTACTTTTCCGTATAACGGCAGATCCAGCGTTGATGTCATTACAACTTTTGCCCGCGGAAAATTAAATACTGTTCCTCCTAAACTGTCCTGTTCAAGAGTCAGGAATCTTAATCCGTTTTTTGCTGCAGTAAGTGAGGCAGCAATTCCGGCGGGACCGGCTCCCACAATAATGACATCATATTCCCCTTTATGATCACATTTTACTCTTCTTGTAATAAATTCAACTGCCTGCTTTCCCTGCTCTACGGCATTTTTAATTAATCCCATCCCTCCGAGTTCACCTGCAATAAAAATTCCGGGAATGTTTGTTTCGAATTCAGGACTAACGTGTGGAAGTTCCACCCCTCTTTTTTCAGTACCGATATTTAAAGTGATTGCCTGGACAGGACACGCATGAAAACATGCGCCATGTCCAACACATCTTGATGCATTTATAGTTCGCGCCTGACCGCTTATGATACCAAGGATATCCTTTTCGGGACAGGCAGCAACACAGGCTCCGCTGCCTATGCAGGTCTCTGAATCAACTACCGGATGGAGAGAGACGGGCTCGTGAAATCCAAGCTCTTTTGCTTTTTCAATTTTTTCAGATGTTATCCTTGTTCTTTTTTTATATTTGCTTAAATAAATAAACAATATAAAGATCATCACGATTAAGATGACACCGTAAGCTGCAATATTCTCCAGGATAACTTCCATCTCACCTTCAATATGAGAGATTTATAATTTTTCCAGGGATGACCTGGCAAGCTGAGTTACTTCATCATTCGGATATCCGGAAATAAGCTTGTTCCAGATTTCTCTTGCTCTCTCTTTTTCTCCTTTACTAGCGGCTATTGCACCGAGGTTGTACAAAGCTTGTGGATTATTTTTATCATTCTTCAATATTCGCTGAGTATAATCTTCTGCTTTATCAAATTTCTGACGGTTATAATTAATCATCGCAAGATCAAATAGAACATCAATTCTTTTGGGATCCATTTCCAGAATTTTTTCATAGTAAGGAAGTGCTTCTTCCTGCCTATGAGCGGCT
>DATICR010000028.1:0-2329 GCA_035456745.1 Ignavibacteriaceae bacterium | reverse complement strand
ACCGGCTCCACGAAGATTTAATTCCGCCCTCATCAAATTATTTTCCTGCCAGGTAATAATATTCTGAGGAGAGGAATCTTCAGAATAAACGATCTGATAGTAATACACGACATTGTTGATTCCCATAATTGAATCCAGTTTAATGCGATCTGCCTCCGCCGGATCTGAATCAACATAATCCTTAAATCTGAAAGCTGCTACAAATTGAGAGCGAAAGGCACCGGCTTGTTCCCACCAAAAATTATCCTGATCAGCATTGTGAAGAGCCTGGAAAGGATCATCTCCATTAATCAGACCGTTCACAGCATATAGTGCCGCATCAGTGTAATCTCCCTTATACAAATATGCTCTTGCAATTACTGAATTTACAGTCCGAACAGTCAAATCATTGGCCGCGTAGTTTAGCGATTTTTTAAATCTTTCAATCGCCAAATTGTACATCTCATCTGACCCGATAAAAGGACCGTTATTTATTGGTGATCCTCCTTGTAAAGGATTCAATCCAAAGTAAGCGGCATATAAAAAACGTGCGTATCCTCCGTAAAAATAACCAGTAAACAGAGCCTCATTTTTCTTTGTAGAATCAGATATACTTATTGAATTTGTCCTTCTGATTAAATCATCCGCGTAAAACCTGAACTGACCGACTGAATTATATGCCGCATCTACAGAATTATTGTCTAATTGTATTACCCCTGCATCAATTTCGGCAAAGGACGGATAGGTTGCATTCGGAACATTATCATCGAATATAAAAGCATCCGACAAACCAGCAGCACACACATCTGTTTGAGAAAGTGCATAAGCAAATCTGGTTTCCACTCCCTTTATCAAAAAAGGGATTTGAGATTCATTGTTTAATTCTGAATCATCCACTGCATTTATAAGCGGATCGATGTTTTCCACATAATCCTTACAAGAATTCAGAGCTACGGTAATAATCATTAATAAGAAAATTAGATTAATGTTTTTCATAGATTTTAACACCTGTTTTATAAAATTACTCTTACCCAAAAATTGTAAGTTCTTGGATGTTGTAATGTTGAGAAATCCATCCCTCTTGTTAATGACCGGCTGCCGAGGGAATTAAGTTCAACATCAGCACCCGAATAATTTGTTAATGTCCATGCATTTAGTACAGAAATCCCCAGTGTAATATCTTTGATATAATTGTATCCAATCCCGGATAATATATTCTTCAGCTCATAGCTTAAACCTAATTCCCTGATTTTAACGAAGTTTGCATCCTCTATATAATTTCCTTTATACCGGTAATCCATTTTAGCATATTTATTTGCAACCTCAACATATTGGCTAGTGCCCGGAGTCAATCTAATAATGTCAGGATCATTTGTTGTCAGCCCTAATTGAGCCTGCAGATTATTATATTCAGGTACATTACCAAACCTGGCTGCAAATAATCTTGTATAATTGAACATTTTTCGTTTTATTGCCCAATCAGTAAGGATATACAGATTAATATTTCTTAGAAACTTAATGTTGATTGACATGGATCCAGTATAATTTGGTATAGGATTTCCGAAATCGACCCGCTCATTGGTCACGTTAACTCCTGTGTAGGTTCCGTCAGGATTGAATTTTGCACCCAGTACTTTCCAGGTGTAAAATTCATGCTTAGGCAGCCCCTCTTTTATTACATTTACATCTGCATCGTCAAATATTGGTTCAGCTCCACCAAGACTGGTTACTTTATTATTCTGATAATTCAAGTTTATTCCGATATCAATTCTGTAATCACGTGAATTGATTAAGCTTGTCCGAAGTAAAGTTTCAAAGCCCCAATTTTTCACTCCGCCTATATTATAAGGAACATCGCTGTCAGTTAGACCGGAAGAAGGGGATTCTCTTATATAAACAATAGAATTGTTTGCGTTTTGAGTATAATATGTAAATTCAATCGAAAAATCTCTTAAAAATTCGGTTTCAATTCCTGCTTCGATCTCTTTTATCCTCTCCGGTTTTATGGAAGTATTTCCAATATTAGAAATTGTAGCTCCTGCCCCATAACCGCCGGTAGTAGCACCCCATAAAAAATTTATAGGATCGAGTACACTTGGTAATTGACCGTTTTCCCCATAAGCGGCACGTAATTTAAATAAACTCAAAACTTTAGAGGGAAACCAGTTGTATTGATCAAACCGAAGAGCAAAACTGGTTTTAGGATAAATAATATTTGGTGCTCCCACTCCAATAGAACTTGAAAAATCCTGACGCAATCCAAGAGTTAAAAAATATTGATTATTGTACGAAAAATTATGTTCAGTATAGATTCCAGCTTCCCTGGTATTTTCCTGGTATTCACCATAAG
>DATICR010000027.1:0-4665 GCA_035456745.1 Ignavibacteriaceae bacterium | reverse complement strand
TCACAATTATACTCCCCGGCAGGAATGACAAAACCCAGATTTCCGGTAAATGATTTCTGCTTATTTTCAGACGAAGTATCGCTGACTACATCATTGAATTGATAATTTTTGTTTATTATAACATTTGAATTATCTTTAGTCGAAATCTTTATACTTAATTTTCCCATTACAGTCAGTTGGGTATCAACTCTGACAGCCTTTAACTGAGTCTGATAGAACGCGTAATAAATCTCCAGGTAATCACTGCTGTCACTGTAATTAAATTTTGCATAATCGAAATCCACAGTAAATTTCTGTGCTGGAGTAACTATGGGTAATATTAAAAAAACAAATAAAATTAATCTTTTCATTAGTTCGAAATTTATGTTTAATCAAAATTCTTTATTAATCTAAGCTTTTATAGCGTTTTATGAAAGTGGTAAAATAATCAGAGAGAGCGAATTCTCCTCTCCCAATATGGATCATTTATTTCACCTTTTTTCGTCGAATGTAAAAGCTGATAATTTGAAAGTCCTGTTAAATCACCAAATATGAATTCAACTCCTCCTTCAATGTCACTATAGACCCAGACTTCATATGGTTTTCTATCTATAGCATTCGGATAGCGGTCAATTTCAGTCGGGACTCCATATTGGATATATATCCTTCCGCGATCTGTTTTCCAACCTGGAGTTTTTATCCTGCTAAAATTTTTATTTGCATAATCAATCCTCTGAAAATAACTCTCATAATATTCGTTGCGTTCGGTTGAAGGATTAGAATCGCGTTTCTTCCAGAAATTATCCAGAAAATCCCTTTTAGCCTTAGTAGTATTGAGACTCTGATATTGATTGATTTCTGAATTAGCGGCTATATATTTTGATTTTTCAAAAAGATTATCGAGTTCCTCATCAGATAATGCATAAAACTGACCCCTTAATGAATTGATATCTCCGGATGTATAGGAAGTATCTGCATTAGGAACTGCTTCATTATATACGTAGAATTTTTTGGATGATGAGACACCCATATTCTTTATACTATCTAATACTGAAATAACCAGAGTATAAGAATCAACAGGAAATTTATTAACATTTATATTTCCCGCTTCAACTCTCGAATCCTGATTATGTGTTATATATTTTTTCTTACCGTAAATAAGATTTCCTTTGGTATTAAAAACCTGCGTATTTAAAATCAAAGGAACATTTAAGGTGGCCTGATTAAGGTTATAAATTTCATAATAATAAAAAAGCGCAGGCTGGTTATCGCCAAAAACAACATTAGGCGACGGTACAACTTCATAAGTATTTTTATAAAACATAGAGGATTTATTCTGACTGCCGGGGACTATTTTACCTGCAAGTTCAAGATTGCTTATACTTACTTTATCAGTAATGAAGGCATTAACCTCTATGATTTCAGTATAAACAACAGTATTCGTTGAATCATAAAAATTGGAACCCGTAAAAGTGCATTTATAAACCCCATCAGGGATTACAAATCTCAATGCACCTACCATACTGCGGGAATTTTCATCATCGCTATAAGGTTCTTTAAATTCCCACTGTTTATTAAGCAACTCCTTATGGTTAATTGTATCTTCTATATTTATAATTAACAATCCTTTTATATAAACAAGAGTATCAGAATCCTCCTTTATTTTCAGCATTGAGCTGGTATCAAAGGAATAATAGAATTCAACAAGATTTGAATCAGAATCGTAAGAGAATTGCGCATAATCAATATTAAAATCAATTTTTTTATCCTGGGCTAAAATTAACGAACCAGGGATAATCATCAATAAAACTAAAGTGAGCTTTTTCATTTGAAATAAGTACCTTAACATGTACAATAAAAAAACGGCACCTTTAAATTTTAAAGGTGCCGCGGTTAATTTGAACAATACTTTATAATGCCAGTTTTACCGTGAATATATGATTTGAAGTGGGGAAATCTTTAACATCTCTGAAAGCATAATCAAATGAAATACCTATTCCACTTTCAGTATCGTATTGAACGCCGGCACCTGCAGTAAAACCATAAATGGATTCATTGGTGTTCTGCATTGCAAGATTATATCCACCTCTTACAAAGAAATAGTTCATAAATCCATATTCAAGTCCAAAATGAGCAATATCTTCATAGGAATTGTTTGCTGTATAAGTAGAAGCCAGAGTGACTGAATTCTGTTCATTAAAGCTATGACTATAAGATAAACTCATTTCAAAATAACTTGGTATCTGGAATGGTTCAGTTACTACTTCATAATTACCGGTACTGCCTCCTAAATTTGAACCAGTTACAGTAGTGGAAGTTTGTAAATCCTGTCCGCTAAACTGCATATTAGTTCCAATATTTTTTATAGAAGCTCCTAAAGACAGAGATTCATTAAACCGGTATTGAACACCCATATCCAGGCCGAATCCAACCGCACTGGCATTCTGAATCGACTCGCTTATTAATTTAAGGTTTGTTCCCACAGATATTCTATCTGTCAGCACCTTTGAATAGGTAAGTGTAGAAGTCAGAAAACCAGGAGAATAAGTCTGACCTGTACCATCCGGGAAATCGACTGTCGTCACAGGTATTTCACCAAAATCAAACGTCTTAAAACTTAACCCAATTGAACCCAGATCTCCGAGGCTGGTAGATATAGCAAAATATGAAATATTTATATCTGCAATGTAAGTCATATAGCTAAACATAGCTTCAGTACGCGGGGTTAAATCAAGACCTGCCGGATTGTAATAAATGGATTCAAGTCCGGTTAAAGTCGCAAGAAATGCACCTCCGGTGGCTATTCCGCGCGCGCCGACCGGAATCAATAATTCCTCGGCACCGGTGGTCCCTTTACGTCCGACATCGCCGGCATAAATCGAAACGCATATCAGCACTAGTAATAATAACGTAAAAATCTTTTTCATTTGTCTGTACTCCAAAATTTTAAGAATTTTTATCGGGGACAATGAATAATTAATCGTCCCCGAAAATTTTTAATATTTCTGCAATTGTTTTTGAGGCATAATTATAGAGAACTTTAATATTTTCTGTCCATATTTTGGAGAGTTAACAATCGCAATGTATAGACCCGATGCAACTCTTACACCAGCGTCATTCTTTAGATCCCATGCAAGGAATGAAGAAGCTGGTGAGGATTTATCTTCAGTAGTTAATGTTCTCAGTTTATTTCCTGATAATGTATAAATTGTTATCGTCACATCCTGCGGTAAATTTGAGAAAGTAACAAATGGATTATCCGTCGGTGTATTTGTATAACTTGTTGCAGGATTGAATCCGTATAATGGATTTGGAAATACATTTACTTTCTTAAATAATTCCTTACCTTCATCCTGAGTAAGATTGGTGCCCTCTCTTGTGGTGAATTGATAAACATCCTGAGATGTGTATGGATAAACAGCTACCGGGATTATCAATTTATCACCTGCTTTATAAGTGGAAGATGGGACATCTTTTTCCAATCCAACAACATATAAAGCATTAAACCAAGGAGATTTCGCGATTGCTCTTTGTTCGGCTGTAACGCCTGAAGCATCATCAGGAATTGTATATCCACGTACAATATCTCCCCAAGCTTGGGTTCCATTGAAATTACCACCTGTGTACTCAACCTGATTTCCTGTCGGATCGTAATCTGCATTTAAAATTGCAATAACTTCAGATGTTCCATACAACGAATCAGTAGGATCCCATACCCCGTCAGGTTTCCCCAAACCATATTCAGAGCTCATTTCAATGAATGCTACAGCCAGTTGCTTTGTTTCCTTATGTTTCTCATCAACCATCCAGGCTGTAAAAGGAACATCAACAAATCCTTGACCTAATTGTCCCACGTCATCAAGTAATGTTGGATCCTGGTTTAAAGCCGGAGTGATATCAGGATTTGATGCTGTAACTCCAGCTGCATAAAAATATGAACTCTTCTTTGAACCTATAATTGTAGAAGTTGGTATATATCCATTCAAATATCTATAGGCTTTCCCATTCTCTCCAAAACGTAGCTCTACTCGCCTCAAATCATCACCATATATTACCCTGGATTGACTGCTGGCATTATTTAACATCTTAATGGGACCTCCCTGAGGAATGTCTTTACCAACATAGTACACTCCGGTTCCTCTAACCGGATTAAATGGACTGTACCATGTATGAATTGAAGGACTATATGATGCTGGTCCGAATGTCGGGGTAAGATTCTTTATCCTTGGAATAAATCCTTCATAAACCATTCCTGCCGTTACCGGATTTCCATAAGTATAAATATCCGATGAATCAATTATTACTTGATTGGTAGTAACATTTGTCATCGTCCAGAACATCTTATAAGCAACGGAATTTGAATCCTTGACAAACGTAACCTCATATTGATCACCTGTAAGACTATCAGGTTCGACAATATCATATCCTACATACCCATCAGAGTAACCGCTGACCTGATTTGCAGAAATCACATCAAAGGCCGGATTATATACATCAAGACCCATTATTACACCGCCACTATCTGCTTTAATAATTTTTTCAACGTTTTCAACATTTCCGACAAATGCGGTTGGATCAATAAGGTAATCACCAACTGTCCCCAATACCTGGGAAGTGTCATCCTTAAATTGTAATGCATACCAATTAAGCGCATAACCCTGAATCCCAAAATAATACGGTCTGCCT